>CAZASC010000002.1:0-115731 GCA_964487695.1 uncultured Victivallales bacterium | reverse complement strand
TCACAATTCAATCTCATGCTTTGCCATGACTATGCGCGAGATCAACTGTCAAGTGGACAGGCCCGGCGTCTTACCGGTTCTGATGGCGTGTTCTGCGTAGAGGAACATACCAGCCGACCATGCCTGGTATTTCGCGCCCATGGCTTTGCCTGTTTGACCGTGCAGCCACTCGTTGCATTCCCATTCTTCTTTGCCTTCGCGCAGCGCTTCCGCAAGCTTGACGATCTCCTCTTCAGCGCGCTTACGGCGACCACCGGCGACGAGCGCGGCAATGTACAACCCACCAACCCACGGCCATATGCCGCCATTATGATACTGCTCAGGCATGTTAAGATTAAACGTGCGATAGTATTCCCGCCAGTCGCTTTCGCCCGGCATTATCGGAGGATACAGCACGCGCACTGGATAAGGACGGTTCAAACCTGTCTGTTCGATATAATCGAGTATTGCGGCACTCTGCTCGTTTGTCGCCAGCCCGGTAATAACCGCGAGCAGATTGGCGGTTGTGTCGAACCTGTCGCCGTAGGCAAAGCCATCCACCCACGGCAGAAAATAGGGTTTGCGGCGCAGGTTGACAGCAGCGCGAGCCAGCGTCTTTTCGTGGGAAGGGTCATCAATCTGTGCGCCGGGCATCCGCACCCAGAACAGGCGTTGAATCGCCTCTACAACGATCTTGCGCCGATTACGAAAGCGTATCGCTTCTTTTGGATGAGAAATCTCAAGCATGTCGGCGGCGACCGCGAGTGCGTGCGCATACAGCACATTCGGAAACAGCACAAAACCATGATTGGCAATCAGGTCTGCCCAGTCCGCACATTCGCCTGAGACCATAAGCCCTTTTCGCTTCAAGTCCATGCTCTCGCACCAATCAAGCGCCCGGATCACGGAAGGCGCATGTCCCGACGCCCATTTCTTGTCGCCGGTCAGCGCGGCGTAATAGGCCGAGCCGATCACAAACCACGAGGTGCCGTCAGAAGAACCATACTCTGCGCTTCCGTCGGCGATATGGACCAGGCATGGCGCCTGGCCGAAACGGTCCTGATACTTTGCCAGCGTATCAAGCGTCACCTTAAAAGCGGCCATTGCCTTCGGCTCGCGCTTCAGAGCAGCTCCCAGGAACGTGATATTGGAATCGCGTGACCAGACTTGTGGATATCCGTCAACCGACGCGGCAATCCCGATCTTCGAGAAATTCTTCTCCACAATGCCTCGCGCCACTTTCACAGCCTGATCAACAAGTTTCTTACCGTTCTTCATTTTGGCTCCTGTTTATCTTTTGAGATAATTTCCAGTCATTTCAAGCTGCATATAGCATCGTCAAACGCAAATGCAAATACGTTGCTGACGTATATCTCCGCTCATTCAACGCAAACTCAATGTACCACAACATTCATGAATATCGAGGGTTTCTTGAACGAGGTACGATCTTTCCTTTTGCGTCGTTTTACTACGGACACGACGAAGCGTGGCCCTCCAGTGATGGGTGAAAGCCAATTTGTATGATCAAACCTATTGCTTTCGATCTGGAGCGACGAGTTCCGTGAGCGCGGTGCGAAAGGGGAAGCGAGAAATGCGAGAAAAGCCGGCCTCACGGAGGCCAACTACATGAATGGGGTTTTACGATTCATTGTTTTAACTGGGTAGCTGATTGACTCAAGTAGTTGATGGATTGCGACTGATAGTTGGAGCCGGGACGCCATCGTCCCGGTTGCTTCGCCCATACACACCGGCGTGAGGGCGCGCCGGCTCCAGTTCAGAAAGTCATTTCATCGCGGAAGCTTGAGTCAATCAGCTTTCCACTTTGTTTTATGAATTAGTCGTTGATCGCTGCTGCAATACGATATATAGTTTTTCATTTGCAACTTATGAAAGTCGGCAGGGGAACAATTCTGAAATCGCGTGACGCAGTTCGATCAGCTTTTACTCTGATTGAGTTGTTGGTTGTAATTGCGATAATCGGCCTTCTCATGGCTCTTCTTCTTCCCGCCATCGGCAAAGCACGCGAAAAAGCGCGGCAAACCGCCTGCTCGAATAATCTGCGTCAATTCTCCATGGCCCTGTCAATGTACAAGGATGATTACACCAATGCCCTGCCCGACTGGCTTTCAACTCTCTATCCGCAGTATGTTCCGTCAACCAAGATGTATGTCTGCAAGTCCGATCCATCCCAAGGCACGTACGGTTCAACCCCTCCCGATACAACCGGTTCACGGTATCCAGAGACCTGTGACATCTTTGGCAATCCGAATGACAACCCAAGCCCAGGCACGCACAACTCCGCAATCACAAAATGCAGTTACCAATACGAGTTCTGCGCCGCGATTTGCGGTTGGGGTTGGGCAGGCTATTTAGGCAGCAGTTCCAGCAATCTGCCCAGCAACGCGACTTGGTGCCAAGTGAAGACAGCTCAGATTGCGAACGGCGACACCACGAACGGAAACCAGCCGTACGACGAGACAGCTTTCCCCATTGTCCGATGTTTTTTTCATCAAAAGGAAACCATGATCATCACGCTGGTTAACAATCAGCCAACTCCATCTGCCGTCACCTTGAATACTGCATATGCTGGCAACATATTCAGAGCTGGGATGCAGTGGGAAAATCCTGTTGTAAACGGGCAATAGGTTTCGGATCGTGGTGCGGCCATCGAAGTGGACGACCCTTCGGATCGCATGATTGGAGAAAGAGACCAATATGTTTATGCGCGCATTCATAGCATCGGTTCTCCTGCTAGTGCTGGCGTTGCCAGGCTGCAAAACCGCAGAGCCGGAGAAGCAGCCGGAGCTCAAGGGCCTGCCTCGCGCCCAGGCTTTCTTCGACCAGGGCAAGTATCAGGATGCCATGATAGAATGCGTTGATCTCGCGCGGAAAGCGCCGGATACGCCGGGGCTCGCCGATCTCCAGAACAAGATCGTGCAACACATTACCGAGGAGCGAACCAGGGTAGCCGCAATGCGCGCGAAAAACACGCATGCTCAAATGTCGGCCGAAGTTGAGGCCAACAACGCCCTGCCGGACACCTATGGCATGCGCCGGAACATCCGGGGCAACTCAACGTCGCTGCGCACGCCGCCAACATCAATGGAACTTGCCATGCAAAAGAAAGTCACAATCAATCTGGACAACGTGAATCTCAACGATTTCATAATGCAGATCGGGAATTCCGAAGGCGTAAATATCATCTCTGACAATATTAATAATGCAAAGACCATGACCGTTCATGCCGACAATGTTCCGCTGCAGGAGATTCTGGACTACATTTCGAGAAATCTCGGAATCTCGTTTTACGTCGGCGACAACGTTATTTGGGCCACACCGCGCGATCAATCCCAGCCCATCATGCCGCTTGAGACGCGATTGTATCGTCTGCGGAAAGGCGTTTCGGGCGACGAGTTGGGTGGAACTGGCGGCAGCGAATCCAACAATACGATGAAAGCCAGCGGCTCGGAATCCAATGCCACAATCAACATTGTCAAGGCCATAGAAAGATTTGTGCCCAAACCGCCTGGAGCCGATCTTCTTTTTGACAAGAAAACGCATGTCTTGATTGTCAAGAACAACAGGGAAAATCTGGCGAAGGCGGAAGAAATCATCGAGAGTCTCGATGTGTGTCCGCCACAGGTGCTCATCGAAGCAAGATTTATCACGACTGAAATAACAGACCTTCGCGAGCTGGGCGTTGATTGGATACTCAACAGCGCCATCACTGTATCGAAACAGAATGTTCTGAACAATGGAGTGGCCATGAATTCGCCCCAGACACAGATAGCATCCGGTTCCTCTGTGGGGTTTACTCCGTTTCAAAACACGGCCAACGGCATGAACCTGACGTACCAGGGATTGCTCACAGATCCGATGTTCCAGGCTGTATTGCATGCGCTGGAAACGTCCGGAAAATCGCGAACATTGTCGGTGCCGAGAGTCACAACCGTAAATAACAGGGCGGCCACGATTCGGATAGGCCAGGATTACCGCTATTTCGATCAATACGGAACCCAGACTTACAGCTCGTCCGGCAGCTCAATGGGATTGAATACAATCGTAAATGAAACAACCGTTGTTGTGCCGGTTGGCAAACCGGAGATCGAGGAACTCGGCATCGAGCTGAATGTCATCCCGAGCGTTGGAGCTGACCTGCAAACAGTGACGCTCCAAATGGCCCCAAGCATTAAAGGCACCGCTCCCGAGGCTCAATGGTTCTCGTACTCAATGCCGGAACAACTGGCGAACGGCGCCATTACAAACGTCCTGATTACATTGCCAGTCTTCACGGTGAGCGAGATGAAGACCGAAGTGAACGTTCAAAGTGGCGAAACCGTCGTCATGGGCGGATTGATTTCATCTACCGAGAGCAAGTCTGTCGAGCGGGTGCCGATTCTGTCTTCCATACCGTTTATAGGAAAACTTTTCCAGCACGATACCACATCGGAAGACAAGGAAAACCTGTTGATATTTGTGACGGCAACCATTCTCTCCGACCGTGGCGAAAGCCTGATTCCGATAAACGAAGTGCCAGAGGAGCAGGCCAACCCCATGGAGAAGGCCGCCGGCAATTAGGAAGGCTCGAACGTTCGTGCCGTCCATAATTGCCCTGCCCCAGTGCCGTTTGTCTCGGTGGTTTCTTTATGGCAAGAAAAGACACAGTTGTAGGGCTCGATATAGGCAGGTATTCGGTGAAAGCCGTCTGGGCCGGAATACGTGACGGACGACCAACGGTGCTACGCGCGGAGACGCTGCCCCTTCCAACCAATAAAGCCGACAGCGCAAACATCATTGCCCCATGGATCAAAAACATGGATCTGGCAAAGCATCCGTGCGTCGTGGGCCTTTCTGGGGAAAAGGCCATGTTTCAACCCATCCTGCTGACGCCAAACGATCCACGCACCATCGAACAGACTGCGGCAATAGAGGTGCTGAAGTACAACGAAATGGCTTCAGAGACGATGATCTACGGATTTTCGCCAATAGCGATTAACGAGGGCGAGCGACGCCTGCTGCTTTCAATGTCGCGCGAGGCTGTAGTTAACGAAACTCTGGCATTTGCAAGGAGCCTCGGTCTCGATGTCGCCGATCTTGTGCCTACTCCAGTGGCGCTCTTCAATTCGCTGGAGGCTTCTTCGGAGCCACATGTGCCGCCGTTCCTATACATTAACATAGGTGCCTTCTCCACAGAGATGGTCATTGGCGCCAAATCAGGGCTGATGTTTGCGAGATCCTTCCCAAGCGGAGGTCAGACGTTCACCGACTCATTAATGGAAAGCAATCCCCAGTTGTCAACCAGCCAGGCGGAGAACCAAAAGCTCATGGGGTCATCGCCTTCGCAGACTTCAGCCCCGCTGACGCCGGCCCTGACGCAGGTGGCGGATCGCTGGCTGACCGAACTTCAGGCGTGCATCTCTGTTTTCCAGAGTCTTTATCCCGCCAGAAAAGCACAACCCGTCCGGGCGATACTGGCAGGAGGCGGATCCAAACTGCGTGGGCTGCGCGAGCACATTGCATCCCAACTCGGGATTGAGACGATCCACGCTAACGTCCTGCCTGGCAATGTTAAAATGGATAACGCAACAGACCTCGTTGTGGCCGCTGGATTGGCGGCAGGCGGGTTCCATACGTCACCAGTATCTATCAGTCTGCTACCCAACGCCGCCAGGCGCGAGATCGCCTTGAAGCGCCAGCGCCCTTTCTGGATAGCATCCGGCATTGCAGCCGCGCTGATAGTTGCCGCCAGTCTCGCAGGAGGAACGATTGAGTATCTCCGCATGGAAAAGCACCTGGGCATTCAGCAGGCGAGCCTCTCGCGTCGCCAGCAGCTTGTGGACGAAATAGAAAGCAGCAAAGCCAGAAATGACCAGATTTGCCGCATGTCGTATCCAGTAAAAACTTTACTGAGAGGCGCACCCATAATACGAAGAATAATCACGCTGGTTGGAGAAGCCAAATCGCCGGACGACTCGATCGGCATGATATGCGACGTGGATTCCTATCTCTCACGGTCTTTCGCCACGGCCCCTGAACAGAAGACTGTACGGCGTGACCGCAGGAGGACAGCCCAGGCTCCGGGCGTCGAGGAGAAAACGGACACCGGATTTCAACGGGTCATCATTGAGGGCTACACGCGCACGCCCGACCTGTCCACTGTCAAGGCTTTGATCACCAAGTTGAAGGCGTCAGGCTTAGTGGCTTCCGCAGACCTTCTGAATGACGACGAACTGGCATCAGGCCAACGGACCGAAAACTCCGCATTGGGACAGCGATTCGTAATAGACGTTAAAATTGTGGAACCATGAACGGCACACAGATCAAACCATGGCTGGAACGGCGACAAGTCCTTGCAACAATATTGCTGGGAGGAATTGTGATTTCAGCTGTTCTTGCTCTTCCGCTTTCCGCCCTGCATCACAAGAGCAGCCTGCTGGAAGAACGTATCGAAGGAATGAGGGCTCAACTTGCCATGAAAAACTACCTTCTTGGCGAGAAAGCGCTCGAGGAAAAGAAGACAGCTGAACAGGCGCGAACCGCAACGCTTGTCAACGACTGGCATAGGATGGTTTCGCGCGTATCCGTTTTCCAGAGGAATGGGGAAGATTCAAATGTCGGACACATTGACTTCAAAGTGAAGCTGTTCGATGTCAGACAGCGGCTGCTCAAGAAATCCAATGCCTTGAATATAAGCCTGCCAAGCGATCTCGGAGTGGACGACGCGATTCACAGCGATGAAGATGCGCGCAAACGAATGCTCCAGTTGAGGACAGTGGAAATGCTTGTGAACCTCGCGCTTGACCTCAAAATTGTCACTCTCCGGAACATTGACCCGCTGCCACCAGTGCTGCACCGCATGGACAAGACTGGATTCATGGAAGAGTATCCGGTTCAAATGGAGTTTTCCGGAGACACAGAAAACGTATATGCGCTGCTCAAAGGAGTAATTGAACCGGGCAGCACTTTCGCGCTTAAACATGTGCGCATTGAGACGGCGCAGGGCAAGCCAGGCTTGCTGAATGTCAACGTAGTCCTGAGTTCCCTCGTCTTCATTAAGGACCCAGGCGAGATGCCGCTGATTTTCCAGCCTGTGGCGGGTCGCTCCAAGCCCATGGGATATTGAGAAGAGACGGATCAAATCACTATGAATAAATTCTGGCAATGGTTGAAGCAAGCCGATGCGCGCCGCATATTTATGTGCTCCATCGCCGCGCTAATCCTCGTCGCGACATGGTGGACGTGGAAAGCTGTGGCGAAACAGGATGACGAAGTGCTGACGCCACAGGCCGCAACCAAGGAAAAACTATCGCGATCCGGTCTGGGTATTGTTGCGTTTCTCAACGACGAACTCGCTTTGAAAGTCGAACCGCCTGAAAGCGTGTTCCGATCTCGAGACCAAACTGATTCCACACGCGCGCTGACTCAGTCTCGCGGAGTCAGATCGTCGGATGTCGTAAAACCGTCCAAACCCGCAACGTTCAGCCTGACCTATAAGGGGACATTCCAGCGTACTGATGGCAAAGTTGTCGCACTCATAGACGACACCAAGTCTCAGCATGACCGATTCTACGCGACCGGTGAGGAAGTCTGCGGATTCAAGGTCTGCAACATCACGCCCAAGACGCTGACGATAGAGGATTCAGATGGAAGAACGTTCAGGCTCAGACTCCGTAATCCAAAAACTTTCGAGGAAGGCAAACATGGCGACAACTGATGCGCAAACTCTGATGCCCGGCTCCGCTAAACGATTTTTCTCGGAGCAGTTGATGCTGGATCTCTGCCGTGTTCTTGTGGAAAAGAATCTCGTTATCAGGGCCCAGATTGACCAGCTGAATTCGCGCAGGGCCCTGACAGGCGAACCTATAGACAAGATGCTTGTGAAGGAATCGCTGGTGCGTGACATCGAGGTTCTTCAGGCGTTGTCCGGCCTGACCAATATCCCATTCCAACATATCGGGGATTTCAAAATAGATGTGGAAGCTGTCAAGAAGGTGCAGCCACGTATCGCTCTCCGCTACAATATAATGCCGCTGAAGCTCGGCGGCGGCACAATCACTCTTGCCATCAGCGAAGCGCCGCACACGTCAATGGTTGACAGCCTGCATATGCTTCTCAATATGGCGATAGATTGGGTCCTTTGCACGGAATCGGATATCGTCAAGACCATCAAACACTTCTATGGGCTCGGCGCAGAAACGATTGACAATCTTGTCGAGCAATCCGGCGCCGAAGTCGAGGTGCAGAGCACGGACGTGTCCGTTGAAACCACCGATGCCGGCATCGTGAAGTTCGTGAATCAGATAATCGGCGAAGCGATCAGGATGGACGCCACAGACATTCACATCGAGCCGTTTGAAAACAGGTTGCGATTGCGATACCGCATTGACGGTATTCTCCAGGATGTACCCATCCCAAAAGGCGTGCCGCAATTAAAAAAAGCAATAGCGTCGTCTCTCAAAATCATGGCCGAATTGAACATCGCGGAAAAACGCAAACCCCATGACGGACGTATTTCCGTTCGGAGCGGCAATGATCAATTCGATCTCCGCATATCGATTCTTCCGTCAGCGCACGGGGAAACGGTCTGTCTTCGTATTCTTAACCGCAATGCAATGTTCATTGACCTCGGACATCTTGGCCTCACCCCGGAACAAATGCCTTTCATCAATTATCTTTCCGATCTGCCGCATGGCGTTATCCTGCTGACAGGTCCGACAGGCAGCGGCAAAACAACCACTCTTTACGCCGTGTTGTCCCGGATCAACAAAAGCGACGTAAAGATCATCACCGTCGAGGATCCCATAGAATATCAAATGGAGGGGATAAGCCAGATACAGGTTCATGCCCAGATTGGACTGACATTCGCAAACATTCTGAGGTCCATTCTCCGCCACGATCCAGACATCATTCTTATAGGCGAAATTCGCGATATGGAAACGGCCGACATCGCCGTTCGCGCGTCTCTCACGGGACACCTGGTTTTCAGCACGCTCCACACTAACGATGCGCCCAGCGCCATCGCGCGCCTTACCGATATGGGCGTGGAGCCTTATCTAATCTCGTCCTGCCTTGAAGGGGCCATCGCCCAGCGCCTCGTGCGGCGCATCTGCGCATCATGCAAGGAGGAAATGATTCCTGACGACGTCATCGTCGAAGAGATCGCCGAAGCCTATCCCGAACGCATCGCCGGCGCAAAGTTCTACAAGGGACGAGGTTGTCCAGACTGCAATTTTACAGGATACAAAGGCAGGCTCGCACTCTTTGAAATAATGATTCTTAATGACGCCATACGGGCAATGATTGTTCATCAGAGGCCCTCCAACGAGATCAAACACAAAGCCATGGAAAATGGGATGGTAACTCTCCGAAAAGACGGCTGGCGCGCGGTGCTTGCCGGTTCCACCGCCATTGACGAAGTCGTGCGCGTCGCCAAAAAGATAGAATTGGCATCCGTCGGAAGTTGATGAGAACCCTCGGGAACAGCAAGTGCGCAGACACTGGATTCACAATGATCGAGGTGGCTCTCGCCATCGCTGTTCTTGCGCTTGGCGTCCTCGCATTGTACGCGCTGCTCGCCTCAGCTTTGGACACCAGCACAAAAGCAAAGGGCGACACACAGGCCGCCATGTTCGCCGACAGCGTTTTCAACACACTCCGCGCACAATCGGCGATAGCTGCTGAACAGGAAATCACTGTGCCCGGAAGCTGGACTAATTTCTGGAATAGTTTCTCGAACGGTGTAACCACACTCCCCGTTGCCTTCGCGACTGACTGGGGGGATGGTAATATGGCGATTCAGAATGGCGGCCCATTCACGGAAAGCTTCACCAATAATTACGGCATCGGTGAAAGAATGGACATAGTCAACCACTCACTAAGATACACTATTGATGCCCGTCTTGAATGGGCAGACAGGGCTGACGTTCTTCTCAGAGTCTGGGATGGCACATTCGGACCAACGAGCAATAAAAACGCTTTGGTGTTCTATTCCGAGTTTCGCAAAGAGGGTGATTTATAAGTGAAATCTGCCTTCAGTCTCATTGAACTGCTCGCCGCAATGACCATCCTGATCATCCTGATCGGAGCTCTTACCATGATATATACCCATCTCGACAAAGTTTGGACACAGGGCACCGGCAGAGCGGATTGTAACACAGCCGGCCAGGCAGCGATCAATATGATTGGGCACGACCTCGAACATGCCGTCGCCGATAACATTCTAAGCTTCGCCATGCGAGCTGACAGAAGCAGCATCACATCGTACGGCCTGACAAACGACGAGATATGCTTTGTGTCGCTGGAGGGTACGAACTCCACTGCCGGTGGCATTAATCGAACAGCATTGGAAGTGCAATACTGGGTCAGGAACACGGGAAGCGGATATCAGCTTGTCAGAGGATGCCTGACAAATGATATTGGATTGTCCACGAGCTCGGCGGCGAATTGCTATTGGAATAAACTGTGGTACATGGATGCGTCCGCTGGCGCGGGCAGACCCGACAGCATCGCCGCTGTCGTAGCCGAAAATGTGGCCGGGTTCAGTTTGGTTGCAGCCAATTCCACTGGCAACATTGTGGACGATTATGAATCGGCGGCTCAAGGTGACCGGCTACCGGAATATGTGGACGTCTGTCTGGAACTGCTCGACGAGCAAGCGGCGAATCAGGCCGCGCAAATGACAGCAACAAACGTTTCCGATTTTGTCGAACAGAAACTCAGACGATACACCACCCGCGTCTATTTTCAAAATCGAAGCGGCTATAGGAACAGATGATGACGATCCGCGAGAACAAGTCACGGAAATCCAATTCTTCGAGCGGCGTTGCGCTCATCATTGTGCTTGGCGTGATGGCCATCCTGCTCATGCTCGCCACCATCTTCTTCATCACCATGCGAACAGAACGCCTCGTTTCACGCAACTATGCCGACGATGTTCGCGCCAGAAACCTCGCCAAAATCGCCATCGTCCGCGCGATGGAGGATGTAGATGACACAATGACGAACTGCTGCTATCCGTGCTGGAATCAGAGAAACCCGACTTTTGTTTCCGACGCGCTGTCTTCGCAACCGTCTGCTGTCACGAACCAGTACAGTGATATTCTCTCAGGTGAAGCATATGATATGATTCCGCGCGCAATCTGGAACGACACGGTAACGGCAGCTTTAAACTGTTATTGGAGCGACATTGTCTCGTTCGACGGCACAACCAACGGCCGTATTTCATATCTCGTCGTGAACTGTTCAGGCCTTCTCGACGCCAATCTCGTCGGAGGCACAAGCCGAACTTGCAGCACAAATGTTCAGGAACTATCGCTCTGGCATCTTCCCGACCTTTATACCAATGAAGGTGAGTTATATTCCAATAGAGCAGAGGATGTCAGATACGAGACGGTTGCGGAAATAGCCGCCATGAATAACATCCCAAATTCCTCACTTTCCAACTTGTTCTTCTATTCTTACGATCCTGGACGCGATCAGTATCCGACCAATATGAACCTCTTGGGGACAAGCTCCTGCCCGCTCGCAAACAAATTCTGGATCAATGCAGGAACGAACCCATCAGATCCCGCATTCATGACGGCTTATTTCTCTCCCCTGACCAATCTGCTCACTCTGGCAGGCTATTCCAGCAACGCAACGCAGATTGCATGGAACATAGTCAATTATATTACTCCCGGCCGCGTCCCTCAGGACGGCGGCGCACAGCCATGGCTCGATGACACTATTTCCAAGGATGTGCCGCTGATAAATGAAGTTGTTCTCGCGGAAACGGACACAAACAACCTGTGCTATAGATTTTATGTTGAGTTGTGGTATCCGTTTGTCCCGAACGTAATTACGCCGGCGAATGGTTTTCACTTGCGCATTGACGTCTACACGAATATCGCCACGCCTCCAACATCCTGTGACAATACAATTAGCAACATGACATTTGGCGATCCCAACAGCCAGTTCCTCGTGTTTCAAACGCCCGATTTCCAAATCACAGTCAACGGAACAAATTACCCTGTCTCAATGGCCAACCCGGTCTGGTTTCTTTCCCAGGTTCTATCTTCGAACGGACCCGTTGACCAGGCAATGGATCCATCGCCGTTCGTGTTCACAACCGTCACCAACTATTCTGTGAACGATCCGCGCTGCAATGGCCATTCAAATGACTGGTCAGCCCTGCCTACAAATACGCTCGGCAAGATGAATACAATCTGCGACCAATGGGTAAACAATGGACAAGGCTTGCCAATACACCATGTCGATGCCCCAATGAAAAGCATTGGCGAGATAGGCTACATCTTCTGCGGCACTCCGTGGCAGGATATTCAACTGGTTGATTGCCAGCCAATAAATGTCCAGTTTGCCCTGCCCGACTTACTGACCGTGCGCCAAACAAACACATCTACACACGGCCTTGTCAACATCAGCACTCAGCAGAAGGATGTTTTGGAATCTCTCTTCTACCGGATGGTGATCGGATATTCGAATGCTTTTACCAATATCACCGTTAAGATTGATGGTAATCAAAAGAATCAACTATGGGGCTCAGTAAACGGTCCATTTCTCAACTTCCGCAATTTATTCAACTCGGTCGATACTGAACAAGCGTACACCAACTGGCACGCTAACGGACAGACCGGCGGAGATCTCAAAGAAGACGCTTTCCGTAATATTCTGGAAATGGTGACGTTCCGTCAGAATATCTTCACGGTCATTGTTGCGGCGCAGGTTTATGCGCCTATGGGCACCACTGTGGTCGCAGAGAAACGGGCAATGGCGATCGTATATCGCGACGCTTACACCGGCAAATCATTCACGCGCTTCTTCAAATGGCTGTCGAACTGAAGTACCACCTGGTTACTGGATGGCCGTAACGTAGCCGCGTCTGATAAGACGCGGTCCGCGCCGTATCCGGCGCGGCCACGTCAAGAAGGCCACTCTGAAACTGAGGCGATACCAACTGAAAGCAAATTATCTGGCGATTTGAGGGAAGCTATATTAATATTCGCTATTATTCTTTTGGAGATTAAATGCACAGATATATTCCAATCGTCGCGATCCTTTGCTCATTTGCGTTCACACAATTTGGCTGCGAAAGTCCGGTGTCTGGTCCACCTAAAATCGTGGTTACCAGAGACGGACGTGTGACCTTGGATGGCCAGCCGGTCAAGGCTGAGCAGCTCGGAAAGAAGTTAAAATCAATGGGCGTTCCGACAACGGCGGCAATTCTTGTTTCTGTATACAAGGACATCCCAAAGACTATGGAAGGAAATATAGCCCGTCCCTTGGTAACAGCAGGCTACAGGAAGCTGATGTTTGTGGAGCCCAGAGAGATCACGGTTTCTACATCAACGACGACACAAACCGTATCATATGCTTCGCCAACAGGAACCAAGCAGCCGAAAACATCCACAAAATCATCTTCGTCCGCTTCACCCGGACTCTAATCTAATGTTGAGTGATTACAGCGGAAGCTGTCCAATTTCCACTGTCGGTTACTGTAATCGTGTTCATGACGCCGGAGACAACATTGGTTACCGAACCAGCGATGGTATTGGTGTCAACAGGTTGCGAGGACCCAGCACCCAGCAAAGCCATATAAGTCACGGATTGGCCGTTGCTGCTTGAGATTTGTCCATCAGCGGAATTGCCAACTGTCCAGACAAAAGGCTCATGACCACCGACGGCGGTAAAAACAACCGTGGCGCCAGGCGCAAGTTCCGCGGTCGCAGGTGTAATGTAGAATTCATCGCCGCTTTTGGGGCCTTTTTCACATCCACACGCGAAAGCTATTGAGACGAGCAATATTGAAACAAGTCGAATTTGATTGTTCATTTTCGTCATCCCCTAATTCTTCCACAACGCGATCTTTTCAAAGACCGCATCGCAGTCATATATGGCGCCGATACTGAACCTGCCATCCATCAAGTCAAGCAGTTTCGCGATCGTCAACGCGTCGCGCTCCGAGCGATTACATGCCTGCCGCCTGAAGAAGCCTCGAGCCGATACCAGCGGCCGCGGTGTTGAATTTGCATGGTAACCCGCTTCCATTTCTTCGGCAACTTCGGATTGATTTTCGGTTTGCCGCCAGTCAAGTCCACTCCCATGAAACCGAAAACAACGGCCTGCCATGTACCGCCGATTCCAGCCATGTGCAGTCCCGAATTCGTGTTGCCCATAGAACCATTGAGATCAAGAAGTGCGGATCGCCGGAAATAGTCATACGCCTCAACCGACAACCCCAGATGGCTTGCTGCAATGGAATGGACGCTTGGACTCAGCGAGGAATCGTGAGTTGTCCGCGGTTCGTAGTAATCCCAGTTGGCGCGCTGCCATTTCTTCGGGAACTCGTTAGCAAACATAACCGACAGCATGAGGATGTCCGCCTGCTTGAGAACCTGGGCCTTATTGAGCTCCGCAAGACGCTGGTCTTCCGGCACCTTCGAGGTCATAAACGACCACGACTTGGCGTTTTCGTTGCGAAGCTTGGAGAAGCCCTCGTGTTGCTCCCACACACCTTTGGCAGAAGGTTTTGGAAGGCACATCGCATCGGCGATCGCCTTCCATCGCCGAGTTTCATCCTCGCTGACCGCAAGCTTTCGCAGAATGGCATTGCTGCTCTGCTTTCGCTGTATGCGAGCAACCTCCTGCACAGCCATGCGAAGGTTCCAGGTGGCGATGTAATTCGTGAAGGCGTTATTATCAACCTCGTAGTGATATTCGTCAGGTCCGATGATATTGCGGATATCGTACCGATTTCGGGCCTGATTGAACGCGACTCGCGACTCCCAGAAACGAGCGGTCTCAACTGCCAGCATCAGAAATTCGTGCTCCCGAAACGCGCTGTCGCCCGTGGTTTGAACATACTGCCACGCCGCATAGACAACGTCGGCGCTCACATGATTCTGCAATAGCCCGGTCAGTATCGGGATGTCGGCCCCGGTTTTGTGATCATGAAAGATTGGGGGACAGGTTTCGTCGCCAGTGTCAGTGCTCTCCCAGGCGAACATCGCGCCTTTGTAGCCCTGCGCCCGTGCCTTGCGCCGCGCTCCTTCGATCGTGGCGGTGCGGTAGCTCAGCAGTCTTCTGGCCGCCTGCGGATCCATTCCAACAAAGAACGGAAGCATGAATATCTCTGTGTCCCAGAAGATGTGACCGCGGTAGCCTTCTCCCGCAAGTCCCTTGGCCGCGATACTCACCGGCGCATCGTGTGGCGGCGCATGCTGGCTGAGCTGGAAGATTGCGAAACGAATGGCCAGTTGATCCTCCTCTGGGCCGTCAATTTCAATATCCATGTGCATCCATCGTTTCTGCCATGCCTGAATGTGCTTACGGAGCGCCTGTTCATAATCAGAGCCTTTCACGTCTTTCACGCAAGCACGCTCAATAGATTCGGCATCAGCCTCTCTGGATGTCCAGACTGAAACCATTCGTTCCAACGTGGCACGTTGTCCGCATTTCATCGTGGCGGTAAATTCAACGCCAACCCGCTCGCCCTTGCCTATCGGCTTCGGTTTGACTGGCGATCCATGATCCACCGACGCGCTGCACTGGCATGCGAGGGCAATCCGGATACGCGTCGCCTTTGTTTGCGTGGCCACAAGAAGACCGTTACGTCCAATATGCCCGGAACGCACCACTTTGAGATGGTGTTTTGGCAGGCTGCTCTTGCGCACATCGAGCCAAAGCTTAACATCAACCTTTCCAGACCAGTTCAGCGGCGTGATGGCGATGGACTGTCCCGCAAGATGCATATCTGACATGCTGACAAAGCGCTCGAACTCCAGCCGCGTTGAACGATCGCCATCAGTGTAAACCATGGAGCGCAGCAAGAGTCCACGCTTGAGATCCAATGTGCGATTGTATTCAGTGATCTTTTCAGGCGTCATGCGGAACGGTTGTCCTCCTAGAGTAATCTCGACAGCCAGAAAGTTCGGCACATTCACCATCTCGGAAATGCCATCTGCGCCTGGATTAAATACGCCAGCAGGATATACGCCCGGATGGGTTGGGCCTGCATCGAACGGCTCTTCGGGAAAGCCCCTGACGCCGATATAACCGTTGCCGAGCATGCACAGTGTTTCCCACACTTCATTCCGCGCCGGATCCCAGACATTTTCTTCAACCAACCATCGTTTTTGAAAAAGCATCTCCGTATTTGATATCTTCACGCCACCTGCCTCGCTTTCTTCATTTAAAGTCACACGTCCTCAAAACGCAGCCTGCTTCATGTGGAAAACAGGTTTGCTGTCTATCACCACGACACCAAGAAACACAAGAAAGAATTCGCCAGCTTTATCCAGGAAAATGGCTAAAACGTCGATTGACTTGATATCCTTCATCCAAGATACTACAGAAAATCTTTCAATTATGTTGTTAAACGTCATTAGCGCACTCGAATATGAAAGCAGCCTCCGGAATTCCAAGGATCATCCTTTGCGTTGCCATTGCGCACTGTCTACTTACGTTCTTTGTAGCGCCTAACGGATGGGAGAACCTTTACTCGTGGGATTCACCTCACTGGCTTCGAGCAATTTGGGCTTGTATGTTCGATTTGCCGCTCCTGATTATATTCGGAATGTATTTTGCATTCCACGCTCCTCATCTAGGCCTTGCTCTCATTCCATTGAACAGCCTTGTTCTTTCATGGATGATCATAAGACCTATCCAGATGTTCCTGAAGTTCAGGCATACCAAACAGATAAGCGATTTGACTGATTCGGCCATTCGCTTCGCACTTACTGCCATTGTGCTTGGCGGCATCGCAATCCTTTGGATTCCCAGAAACATTATCAGCCAGAAGGAAGCTGGCACGGCGGTTCGGCGTAAGATTGAGACATTTAAGCGCACGAATTATATAGAAAAGAAACCATGATGCCTAATAAGGTATATATCCCAAGGCAGCTCGCACGTTCGCGCCGCCGTACCAAGCCATTCGTCGAATAAGGGAAATGCAAATGACGATTGAGATCAGAGGATTGATGCCGGCAACCGCCATTTGTCTCGGGACTATCATGCCTAAGCGGCATCCTGCGACTCTTGGCGAACAGGAAATCGCATCTTCGCTGCTCCGGCCAATATGGCCGGATAAAAGAGCATCCACGATCTTTGATTTGATCCATCCCTGCGAACGCGTCTGTTTTGTGGTTTCGGATCAAACGAGAAAGACTGCGACCGATCTCGTTCTGCCGATCATCGTGAATAAACTGCTGGAAAATGGATGCCGGGGTTCCGACATGTCTATTCTCTTCGCCACCGGCATTCACCGTCACCCCACCCCAGCCGAGGTCTCACAGATACTCGGCAAGCACATGGCATCACTATTCGATGGCCGCATTTTCATCCACAATCCCGATGACGACGCGAATCTGGTCGAAATTGGAACGACCATTCGCGGGCACCGCATTCGCATCAATCGCCGCGCCGTGGAAACGGAACGGCTTGTCCCGATCGGAACAGCCTCATATCATTACCACGCCGGATTCGGCGGCGGTCGCAAATCACTCGTGCCAGGACTCGCCGCCCGCGACACAATAGCGCTTAACCATAGTCTTACGCTTGACCCAAAAGTGGACGGCATCCAGGCCGGCGTTGCCATCGGCGCACTCGACGGAAACCCCGTGGCCGACGAAATGCTCGAAGCCGCCCGCATGTGCGAACCGGACATCATCGTCAACACGGTGCTGACTCCGGATGGCAAACTCGTCGGCGTGTTTTCCGGTGAGCTCGATGCGGCGCACCGGGCCGCCTGCAAACTGGTCGAAGAAGTTGACTGCATTGACCTCGATCAGCCCGCCGATCTTGTCATCGCATCGGCGGAAACAGCTCCGAATTGGATACAGAGCCACAAGGCGCTGTTTAATTCGCATCGCGCTATCAGGAAAGGCGGGCGAGTGATACTCCAGGCACCATGTCCGGAAGGACTTGGCGACGAGCGATTTCGGTTCTGGATCAAGAAAGACAGCATTGCGTCAATGTACAGGGAACTCCGTCATTCGCCCGAAGTACTTGGCCAGACGGCCCTGTCAACGAAGACTCGCGGTCAGGACGCAATATTGGTGACTGGAATGGGAGAAAGAGACATTGCCGATCTAGGCATAAAGACGGCGCCGGACCTTAAGACAGCAATAGGAATGGCCCTTGCAACGATCGGCGCACGACCAACATATTACTTGATGCCAGAAGCCAGACACACTGTCCCGTTCATTTCTCGACGATAATTCCGCGACGAAGGTACGTTGGAATATCCACGTCTTCGCCATCGAGAATCGTTGGGACGGCATCCTTGAAGCGACCTTTTGACGACGATTCAAATATGAGTTGCGTCTGCCCCATCTTATGCTTTTTTGTCCCGCGAGGCGATTTTGCTGTTGCGGCATGGTCACGGGTTGAGACTGGTTGTTCATGAACAATCGCATGCCTGACAATCGGTTGCTCGGATGCAATCATGGCGATGGCCACTCTCCCAGCCCAGTTGTCGTCAATCACAGTTCCAAGCGAAATGCGGCAGTCGGCCTGCACTTTGGATGACACTCCATCCCTGATCTGGCGCAATTCTGTAACGGTCAAATCCTTGCCGCCAAGTATGCTGACGAGCAACGATTTAGCATTGGTGACCGCACCGCCGTCAGCCAACGAGTTTCCGAACAGGGAATTGACGGCATTCACTGCCTTATCTTTGCCATCGCCCTGCCCGTATCCAAAACTGCACGCGCCCCCGTTGGCGATCATCCTTCGCAATTCCACAAAGTCAACGTTGATGTATTCCGGCTCCGCAATCAGCTTCGCAATGGCAAACACACCTGCCCCCAGTATTTCATCGGTTCTCTCGTATGTTTCGGCCACTCCGGCCTCTCCGACAAGTTCAGCCAGTTTATCGTTGGAAATTACAGCCATCGAGTCCGTAGTTTCGCGAATGACCGCCACTGCTTTCTCGGCATTCGTTTTCCGGCGTTCGCCTTCGAACTCAAAGGGAAGCGTCGCAAAACAGAGCGTCATGGCGCCGGCATCGTGCGCAGCGCCCAGCACAACTGGAACCGCTCCGGTTCCAGTACCGCCGCCCAGCCCGACCACAAAGATCGCCAGATCGGTCTCGGAGAACAGGCTTCTGATCATCTCGATGTCGTCTTCCGCGGAAAGCTTGCCTAGATTGATGTCGCCACCGGTTCCCAGGCTGTTCGTGTGATTGGAGCCTATGTCCAGTTTTGTCGTGGCGCGCGATTCCAGCAGTGACTTTGAATCGGTGTCTATCGCAATTGTCGGCAACGCAATGGAAGTCATTGCCATCAAGCGGTCTCCGATCTTGCATCCGCCACCACCAACTCCGACTATGCTGATTCGACAGTTCATGTCATTTCCAGAAAAGTTGTTTGAACCAATCGCCCATCGAGCGATGCTGGCTCTGTTCAGCCATCATTTTGAATCCCAATTGAATCAGGCCGCTGCAAGTGGCATATTCGGGTCCGCTCGTGGCAACAGCCATGCCGCTTATGTTGCGGGGTCTGCCAACCGAACATGGCAGGCCGAACATCTTTTCTGCCAATCGCGTGATGCCTTTCATGTTGGCACCGCCGCCGGTCAGCACCACACCGGCGCCAATATGGTGAAGTAAATCGTCTTTTTCGATCCGCCTTCGAATCATTCCGAGCATCTCGTCGGTTCTGGCATTTACCACCATCTGAAGAGACTTTAGACAGATGGAGCGGCCCGGAAAGCCAACTTCAGGCGGCACATCCACATTCTTCGATGCGCTGCCTGGCTCAACCATTGCGCTTCCATGTTCACGTTTCACGCTCTCTGCCTGGGATGTAGGGATATTGAAAGCCATGGCAATATCGTTTGTGATGTGGTCCCCGCCAATGCCAAGCGCACCAGCGACCGCCAGAACGTCGTCGGCGTATGCCACATAATCGGTTGTGCCGCCGCCGAGATCAATGACAATGACTCCGCTCTTCTTCTGCTCCGGCGTCAAGACAGAGAGGGCCGAACATAGTCCGCTGAAAGCCACGTCCTGCACTCCCATCGGCACGCTTCGGACGACCTTGGCAATATTGTGCATTCGCCCTCTGATCCCGTGCAGGACCAGCATATCGAGCGACAACTTTGCACCTTCCATGCCTTCAGGCCTGAGAACCTGCTCCTGATCGTCAATACAGAAATGCTGGCAAATCGAATGTATGATCTCCCTGTCCGCCGGAAGATTGACGGATCTTGCAACTTCCTTGACCTGCGAGACATCGCTCTCGCCGATTTCGCGGTTCTTGCTTCGTACCGGTATCATGCCGCGGCTGACAACCGTCTGGATGTGTCCACCGGAAATCGCCAGATGAACCTGCCTGATTGACACTTTCCCGGTTTCTTCGGCGGTAGCCAGCACCGATCTGACACACGTCACGGCATTTTCGAGATCAATGACCTCGCCTTTGCGTACGCCAGCCGAGGGCTGTTCGCCAATCCCCGTGACCATTATATGCCCGTCTTCGCGGATTTCGCCAACCAAGGCAAGCACCTTGGTTGTCCCGATCTCAAGAGCCACAACTGGAGGTATCGCCATAAGTCAACCCGTCAACATTCTCTTACGCCAGACAGCTTCGTCAAGTTTCATTCCCCGGTCACTTTGCCTGGATCATCATAGGTCGCGTTAAGTTTCGAAAGTTTTCTACCCTTATCCGACTGGTTGACCTTCACCAGGCTGCTCATCTTTTCAAACAGACGGCGCTTAGAATCGGGAGTCTTCTTTCCCATTCCCTTCCACGCAAGTTTGATGTCTTTCGCGGTCTCTCCACAGATTGCGTGCAGCGACAGATATTCTTCGCTGTCAATCGAGATGTTCTCAATATTCATGTTGAACCTGGGATCTTCGCTCATCTCGACGACTTCGATTGCCGCCATTGCCATGCCGTCAACCTTCATGCCGAGAGGCAGGGGTTCGCCCTTCAATCCCATTATCATTGGAAGTCCTCGCATCGCCGCCCTGAAGAAAATATATCCTTCATCATCAACAACGTAGCCGCCAGTGGACCCCATGCGTGCGAGCGGAATTCGCTCAGTCACCGTTATTTTCAAAGTATCGGGCAGCACACGTTCGATTTCCATAGATTTTACGTTCGGCGTGATGCGCAAAAAATGATCCCTCACTGTCTGAATATTCATGCCGAACAGGTTCATGCCTTCCTTTATGCCCGTGTATTCTTTGATGAGATCGCGGTTAATGACGTCGCCGCATTTGATCTCGAGATTCGTAAGCTTGAACCTGTCGTTCTGCGAGTAAAGCGCTCTGCCGGTTTGAACCGCTCCCAGCCATATCAATAGAGCCAGCACAGCCACCGCAACGGGAACCACCACATAGACCGAAGTCTGGCGCATTCTCGCTCGTTTCTGTGCACTACGGGTTGCATTGACCTGAAGTATCTGCCTGGACCTGGATTTCTTCTTCCATCCGGCCCATTTTCTCCCGCCCAATTCGTCATCATGGAACCACATACGAGCCCTCAAATTCTTAACATTCAATCGTCTTGATGATTCGATCACAAAGTGCAGAAAAACTCAAGCCGGACTGCGAAGCCGCCTTCGGCAACAAACTCGTCTCGGTAAATCCCGGAATATTATTCAACTCCAGCACGTACAGACCGCCATCGCCAGACATGCGAATATCCACGCGCGCCAGACCTCGACATCCCAGCGCTTTGAACGTCCGAAGCGCAAGTTCCTGGCACTTGGCCGCCGTCTCTGCGTCAATCGGCGCAGGCACCAGATACTTCGTTTCACCTTTAGTATACTTGGCCTGATAACTGTACCAGTCGTCAGGCGCAACAACCTCTATCACAGGCATCGCATCAGTACCAACGATTCCAACCGTCAGTTCACGGCCCTTGATGTAGGCTTCCACTATTACTTCTTTATCGTACGAAAGCGCGTCGCCCATCGCCGCACTCCATTCGGATTCCTCGAAGACCCTGTGCACTCCGATACTCGATCCCTGGGAGGACGGCTTCACCACAACAGGCAGGGGAAGCGTTCTGACTCCGTTTTTGCCAAGCACTTCATACTTCGGTGTGGAAATGCCATTCTCATCAAATATCCGTTTACTCAAGACCTTGTCGAAAGACGCCTTGCTCGCTTCGGGATTGGAGCCGGTATATGGAATCCCGCGTTGTTCGAGAAGCTTCTGCACTTCACCGTCCTCACCGAACTCGCCATGCAGAGCGATGAAGACCGCCTCCGTGTCCTTCGGCAGCCTCAGTTTGCGATCCTTTACGTCAACTTCCGTCGCTTCATAACCGGCCTCGCGCAACCCTCGCGCCACAGCCGCACCCGACCGCAACGACACTTCGCGTTCAGCGGAGGGTCCGCCCATCAACACCGCGATCTTCTTGAATTGACTACTCAAGGAACACAACCTCCGTTTCAAGCTTCACTTTGAATTTCGAGAAAACTTCTTCCACGATCCTTACTATCAGACATCTCACATCCGATGCAAGCGCGCCTTCTTCCGTCACAACGACATTCGCATGCGCCGCAGATACCACTGCCCCGCCGATGCGCGCTCCTTTCAAGCCCGCCTGCTCGATCAAACGTCCGGCATAGTCGCCTCCGGGATTTCTAAAAATAGAACCGGCGCACCTCAATCCCTTCCACCAGTTCCGCTTTTCCCGCAGCTCCGCTCTGCGCTTCCCAATCTCTTCCTGACTCGCCATGGATCCTTTCGTCAAAGTTGCCCGCACAAGGATTCGATTCTCCAGCGCCCTGCAGCTTCGATAAGCAAACTCCATATCCGGAACTGTTCCGCCTTTGCCGCTCTCCAGAACACTTATCTTTCCATCCAAGTCAACGCATTTTGCCGAAATTACCTTCGGGCCTATCTCCAATCCCCAAGCACCCGCGTTCATACGAAGAGCCCCGCCAATCGTGCCGGGAATTCCTTCCAGAAACTCATATCCGGATTGACCGTGCTTCTCCATCCAGTCGAGAAAACGTGACAGCGACACCCCGGCCCCAACGGAGATTCCGCGATCGTCTTCCTCAATCGAATTGAAGTCAGCTCCAGTCAACCGCGCAGTCATTCCCCGCAGACCAAGATCGCTTACCACCACATTACTCCCTGCACCAAGTGCCCGGAACGGAAGTTTATGACTCTTCGTCCATTTAAGCAGCGCCACAAGATCCCGCTCCGAAGCAACCTCCACGAAAATGTCTGCCATGCCACCGACTTTGAGCGACGTCTTGCCTGCCAGCGGTTCATTGAAACGGAAGACGGTTCCTTCAGCGAATTCATCCTTTGGAGGTAGAGCCGACTTTATGTCGGCTATCGTCTTGGCGCCAGTCATCATTTCTTCTTTCGCCCAGCCTGCAATCTTCTCGACATCACCTGCGCCGATGACCAAAAACACATCGCCTGCCCGCAGTATATGCCTGTAATATGCCCACGCCTGTTCCAGCGAATTCGCCACTGCTGTCTCTGGAGCATCCATTTCCAATGCGTTGGTCTCATTCTTCCTCTCCCTGAAGCGCCGGTATAAATCCCATATTCCCCCACCCTTCAGCGGTTCCTCGAAGGCTGCATAAACCGGGGCAAGAACAAGCTGATCGAGTCCGTCGAAGGCAGCTGCAAATTCCGCACCAAGAGCAAGCGTCCTTGTGTAGCGATGCGGCTGAAACACCGCCAGCAACCGCGAATGCTTGAGCTGCTTCGCCGTTCGAATCAATGCTGCGATCTCGGAAGGATGATGCGCATAATCCGAAACAACAAGAATTCCGTCGTTCTCGGCGATCCTCTCGAACCGCCTCCTGGGCAAAGTCACATGCTTGAAGCCTTCCACGATTTCATCGAAGCTCAAGCCAAGTTCAAGACATGCAGCCGTTGCAGCCAGCGCGTTGAGTGCGTTATGCCTGCCCGGCACGGAAAGTTCGACGACTCCAAGTCGTACGCCATCACGGAGCACTGCGAGACAAAGCGACGATTCGGTAAGCGCAAGTTCAGCCCCGCGCACAATTACTTGTTCCGAAAAACCGTAGGAAAGTGTTTTTTCGGCATCCGCACAAAGAGCCGCCGCTCTCGGATCGTCGGCGCAGAAGACAACTTTGCGCCTGGCACTCTTGATGACGCTGCGAAAACAATCCTCGAACGCTTCCACGCTCCCGAAATGTTCCATGTGGTCAAATTCTATGTTGGTGACGATTGCAATGTCCGGTTCATAGAGCGCAAGCGTACCGTCGCTTTCGTCGGCCTCGACAACCATGTGTTCACCTTTGCCCGCCCCGGCCACACCGCCAAGCGCCTCGTTCTCACCGCCAATACACCATGAAGGATCACGCCCTGCGCTTTTCAGTATCTCCGTGACAAACGTCGTTGTAGTCGTCTTGCCATGCGAGCCGCAGACTGCGATTGACGTATGGCCTCCAAGAAGTTTCGGAAGAACTTCGCCTCGATCGAAAACAGGAATGCCCCTTTCCCATGCGTGGGCTATCTCGGCGGAATCGTCCGGAATAGCGGCAGTTCTTACAACCAGATCAATACACCGCTCGACATGTTTGGGTGAATGTCCTTTGACAACTTTGATCCCTTTAACTTCCAGCCATTCCGAGATGCGGTTGAGCGACAAATCACAGCCGCTGACATTAAATCCGCGCGATTTCAAAAGAAACGCCAACCCGGCCATTCCGATCCCGCATATGCCGACAAAATGAACATGCCCGGCGCCACTGTCCAGGCATTCGGCGACCGCTTCGGACTTATCTTCTTTCTGATCACTCATAATGGCAGCCTATCATAAGCATCCGCGCCATCGAGTCAAACACAGCTTGCCGGAACGCCAGTAATTCTAATTATGACGAGGCGAGAATGACTAGTGTTTATAGGAACACGGATCAGGAGTCTGGCTCAGGCAAGCCGACTGGCACTTTGATCCAAAAATAGAATAAGAAGTCAAATGAATGACCCTTTCAGATGTTTGGAGAATTGGCAGTGGCATCATACAAGCTGCAGTCCAACATTTTATCCCGAATGCCGCATGGCTCGGCGTAGCTGAATGCGAAGACGGCTCGATCAACCTTGATTTCCGCCCGCCAAACGTCTTATCCTCGCAGCACATCGGGATAAACCGCTATTCGTTGACCCACCAACAAATGAATGCTTATCTGAAATGGACGCTAAGGTGTCTCCTTGCGCTATGCGTGATGTTGCTTATCTGGCTCACAGCCTTGATTGCATTGATTCCCATCCTTGAAAGCACCAAATTATGCGAGGCGCACACATTCCCCGGAACAAGCCATCCAGAAATCCAGATAAGGTGCAGCGGTTTCCTGGATGCGTCTTTCTCTGCCTACACAAAAGTATTCCTCTGGAATCACGAACTGGTGTCGCTCCCATCAGGACGTCCTGCGCTCTGCAGGTCAAACCCAACTCCGCGGACGAGGCAAGGCGATGTGAAAGCCGATAGAGCTTGGGGACCAAGGTACGATGTCATTTGGTCGTCTGATGGCAAACGAGTTGGATTTGCAATGGGTAGCTGGTTTGTCGCAGCCTGCGATCTCAAGACAGGCAAAACTATCGAATTTCAAAATTGCCCAACAGCAAAGACGAAGGAAGATGCGTTTGTCGAAAGCGTCTTGGAAGATTCGTTTATTGATAGCTTCTTGAATGGGGGCCAAGCCGCCGGTGCTTACAGCTCGCAAGCTCGCTGAACCACAGCGTCAACGTTTGTCAATTTATCACTGACCGCTAATCTTTATTCTACTCAATACTTCGCGCCGCAGCAGCCTTTGCCATGATTGCCGGGTGCGGCGGGAATTTCCTTTCCAGTATCTTCTTGAAGGCACCCTTTTCAACCTACGTTATTGAGGTTGAATCTTGGCTTTCGGCCCCTTGTTCGATTGCTTGTCTTTGTGAGACGGCCGGGGTTGCTCGGGCAGAACGGAGAGTTGTACAGGACCGTGCTCGCGATCTACCGTCATCGGGCCTTTGTAGAGCGCATAGATGTGTTCTTTTCCAACTTGCGCAAAGGATTGTGTGTTTGTCAGCTCGATCATGCCGACGCGTTGCGGCGGCGCGCCGAGAACTTCCTCAAGAAGTGCAACGATGAGTTTCGGATTGATCCGATCATGCCATCCAACGCTCAAGCGCACCCACTGACTGCCTTTTGGCGCCAGGCGCAAATGCGGAATCGGCTCGGCCCCGGTTTGCCCAGCGATAGGCTCGCGCGCCGGTTTGGGACCGCCACGGTTAAGCTTGCCGGCCGGCACATGGCTGGCCTGCGGCGGCACTGGAGGAATTATCAGTTTCGATTCGTTCGCCGGCGCCGGCGTAGGCGCTGGCACCGGTCGATCCTTGACGACATCGCTATTTGCCTTGCGATTCTGCGTCTCCCCTGCCCTTGAATGGACTTGGCTGGGTCTTGGTTGTTCCGAATCGTGGGCGCGCGGCGCAGGAGCCGGCCTGGCATTCCTCCACGGAGCATCCTCGCGCACGGCGGTCGCGATATTCTTGACAGGGCCGGCTTTCTTCTCAACTCCCGCGCCCGCAGTCAGGCAAAAAAGAGCCGCGGCAATATCCGTTGACGAGAACCCCTCATCGAGCAGACGATCAACCAGCGGAACCTGTGTCTTGAACGCTGTTCCAGCCAGGATTCCCCGCACATCCTGTAGCAAGGCAACAGTCTTCTTTTCTTCAACCTCGCCAATGGAAGGCAGCTTCCCTCTATTTATGCGTGTCCGCGTAAAGCGTTCTATAAAGGACAGCTTGTATATCTCGCGTCCAGAGACAAACGTGATGGCCATCCCCTTCTTTCCGGCCCTGCCGGTACGCCCTATGCGGTGGACGTAGTCTTCCGCGTCGTACGGCAGATCATAGTTGAGCACGAGTTCAAGGTCTTCAACGTCAATTCCGCGACCAGCGACATCGGTAGCCACGAGAAACTCGAATTCGGCCTTCTTGAATTTATTCATGACGCGCGTCCGCTGGGCTTGCGCTATTCCGCCATGCAGGCGATCGGCCGAAAATCCCTGGGCCAGCAGCGTGTCGGCCAGTTCATCAACCATCCTCTGGGTATTGCAGAAGATGATTCCAAGCTTGAAATCGTGGTAGTCAACAAGCCGCAGCAGCGTTTCAACCTTGCGATGCGGGGGAACTTCGTAAAACCATTGCTCCACGGTGGGAACGGTTACAGACTTCTGTGCGATGCTTACGGTTTTTGCATCGCGCGAATATTTCTTGATGAGCGAGCGGATCGGCGGCGACATCGTTGCCGAGAAGAACACCGTCTGGCGCTCCTTCGGCGTGGCGTCGAGAATACTGGTGATGTCATCGCGGAATCCCATGTCCAGCATCCTGTCCGCCTCATCCAGCACCACAACTCGGACAGCCTTGAGCGAAAGCGTGCGCCGCTCGATATGATCGAGCACGCGACCCGGCGTTCCAATTACAATCTGAACGCCCTTCTTCAGCTCATAGAACTGGCGATCGTACGAAGCTCCACCGTAGATCGGGACCGCATGAACGCCACGTTTGTGGAGCAAAAGCTTATGGACTTCATCGGCCACCTGGGTGGCAAGTTCGCGGGTCGGGCAAAGAACAAGGACTTGCACAGCCCGGATGGCGACATCGATCTTTTCAATTGCCGGTATTGCGAAAGCTGCGGTCTTTCCGGAACCGGTCTGAGATTGCCCGACAATATCGTGCCCGGCCATCATGAGAGGAATTGCCGAAGCTTGAATGGGCGCAGGCTCTTCGAAACCAAGCGCCGCGACAGCCTTGAGAATATCCTGAGACAGTCCCAAGCTTGCGAAGGTACATTTTTGCGGTGTGTCCATTGAACGATGCTACACGTTCGCGGGGTGACTGACAATCAGTTTAACGCAAGCCTCTGGTTTCAGGCGTCTTGGACTCACACAACTCGTTGTTAATTGCCGCCCGTGGATTCCTTGTATTGTTTGATTTTTCCAAGATCGGTCAGCAGTTGCCTGTCCAACGCGTCGAAATGAAGGCTGCACGTTCTGGCAAAATCGTCGTTGCAGAGATCGAAGCCGACTATGCCTCCGAGGAGATCGACAACCTGCACCGGGTGAAAATCAAAGTCAAATCCAATGAATAGGACTGTCGCCGAGAAGCCGAATGCCCAGTAATCCCGGTATTCCTGATACAATCTGTCGGATGGTTTGTGAAAGCCAACGATTGCATCGCTCACATCCTGTATGCCGGATGTGCCGACACGGGTTGCGCTGTACGCCTGCGAACCAAGCGCGATGACATTCACGCCAGCTTCCTTTTGACTTTCAAATCCGAGCGAGCGGTTATCGTGCCAGCCGATGCCGGCAACTGAACGGAGGCCCACTCCACCCTGAATTGCGCGTGTCGCATGAAGATTGGCAAATGCCCCACCGCCGAAATTGAGATCGAAGCTGAATATATCCGCAATGTCCAAGAGGCGATCCGGAATATAGAGCAGGATTTTTGTTATCACAGCCCGGTCAGCCTGACCTCTTGACCTGACATTAGATCCCAGCCAAGGATGTTTCGTGGTGGCTATTTCCCCGGAAACATTGCATTTCGTCCTGAGATCCTTGAGATCGGGATAGTTCTCGTCAACATCCGAAATTGCATCTATGAACCGCACCGCCTCCGCGGTCTTTCCGGCATCGGCAAGTTCATTGGCCGAGATCGCAGCCTGCTTCATGGTGTATTCGATATGTCTGGGCGAATAACTCGTGGCACATCCGGAGCACAACGCCATTACGGCAAACCCAATTGAAAAAGCAGCAGGCGAAATTTTGATCATGGTTCTTTACCTCTCTTTTTTTTCAGACTGGTGACAGAGCTAACGCGATTAATTAAGCCTGATTCATCAATCAAAACAAGCCTGAAATAGTTATGCGTGGCGATCATCATGGTCTTTCCTTTTGACCATGTTTTGACCTGCGGACGCCACGGAGGTCGTCCCTCCAAATGAAAATGGCACGTAAACAGGCCTTTCCCGATTACTGGAGGGCCACGCTCCATCGTGGCCGGTGCAAAATGACGTCAAAAGGAAAGACCATGGGCGATCATTGTCCCTGCTTGCGATTCTCGTCCTGTTCCGATACCTTTTTTTAAACGAGCGAGAAAGGACAGGACAGCAGCGATGACAGCAGAAGCACATTACGAAAAGTCTATTTCAATAATCACCGGACGCCAGATCCATGTAACTCCGACAGGTAGGGACAGTAACTACGGCGATTTACATAATCCCTTTTTGACCATTAACAAAGCGGCTCAAGAGGCACAACCCGGCGACGTGGTTATCGTGCATGCCGGGACGTACCGCGAGTGGGTGACGCCCGCACGCGGCGGCACAGGAGAAAACGCCAGAATCGTTTATCGGGCTGCTCCGAATGAGGAAGTCGTCATCAAAGGCTCGGAGCGCATTGCATCGTGGACAAAAGAAGGGGAGCTTTGGAAGGTTGAGCTGCCGCAGGAATTTTTTGGCGCATACAACCCGTACGCGCTGAATATCACAGGCGAATGGCTTTCGTATGGCGGCGAACATCATTGCGGAGAGGTTTATCTCAACGGTGAAGCGCTCTATGAGAAACTGAACGTTGACGACGTGAAGGCCAACGCGAAAACCTGGTTCGCCGAAGTGCATGACGGAACTACGACGATTTGGGCGAACTTTTCTGGCGCTAATCCTAATACGGAACTGACCGAGATTAACGTCCGTGAATGTGTCTTTTATCCCGAAATCCTTGGCCTCAAATACATCACGGTGGATGGATTCACGCTAAGGCATGCGGCAACGAACTGGGCGCCGCCGACCGCGCATCAGAAAGGCTTGATCGGAACTTACTGGGGCAAGCGCTGGATCATAGAGAATTGTCTGGTTACGGACGGCAGATGCGTTGGCATCTCGATCGGCAATGTGCCGGGACAAACGTTTCCCAACGGCGATCTTGAGACCTGTGGCCATCACCTTGTCCGACGTAATGTGATCCAACGCTGCGGGCAATCCGGTGTCGCCGGATGTCGCGGCTGCGTGGTGAGCGTGATTGAGCAGAATCTTGTCGAAGACACGAATTACAAGCGCGAGTTCGGCGGCTGGGAGACCGCGGGCATAAAAGTGCATTTCGCGGCCGATACGATAATCCGCAACAACTGCGTCCGCCGGGTCCGCAAGGGCGGCGATGGCGGCGCTTACGGAATCTGGGTGGATTGGAGCTGCCAAGGCACCAGGATAACTGGCAATGTGATCTATGACACGGACACGTGGTGCATGCATATTGAAGCCAATCATGGCCCGATCCTTGTGGACAACAACGTCTTCATGGGCGGCAATATTTATCAGCAGTCAGAGGCAGTAATTTTTGTTCATAACCTCTTTTACAATTGCCAGCCCATTTTCAACGGACCGGAACTCCGGACGCCTGACTTTTTCGCTCCACACACACTAAGGCAGCTCGACAAACAAAGCGTCACAATGAGGGATGACAGGTGGTACAACAATCTCTTCATCGGCAAAGGGCTGAACCTTACGCCCTACCCAAGGGAATGCGATGACGCTGAATTCCAGACGAGAGACCTGGATGCCGATTCACTAAAACGCGGGCAGGCCGACAATTACGACATCAATTTCAATGTCTATCTGCAAGGAGCAGCTTGGAACCGATGGTGGGACAGAGCAAGCATTGTTGATGCCCAGGATACCGGCTTTTCTTTGGGCGCCGATAAAGAAAGCGTGACGATACGGTTTTCCGTAAATGGGGCGCCGTTTGCCGTGAAGTGCCCGCCGATCACAAACGCACTCATCGGTAAATTATCCATGGCCAATCAAGGCATCGAGCATCATGATGGAAGGTCGCTTTCAGTGGACGGCGATTACTTCGGCAGCCGGCGAAACCTCGATCACATCGTGGTCGGCCCATTCCAAAATCTGAAGGAAGGTTCGAATGAGTTCACTCTCTGGCCGCTTCCGGATGTGACAACGTCAGATCTTTCAGCCGTTTGAGTTTCCGCGCGAGCGGTCGTTATCCATTGAGCGCTTGCGAAGGCGTATGTTTTTCGGAGTGACCTCGACCAGTTCGTCATCGTTGATGTAGGCGATGCAGGATTCGAGTGTCATCCGCAGCGGCGGTGTAAGGATGATGTTTTCATCGCTGCCGGCGGCCCGCATGTTCGTCAGTTGTTTACCCTTGGCCGGGTTCACGATCAAGTCGTTTTCGCGGCAGTGTTCGCCTACGATCTGGCCCCGATAGATTCGTTCGCCCGACCCCAGGAAAAGACTGCCCCTGTTTTGCAGGTTGAACAGGGCATAGTCCACGGTTGTGCAGTCCGCCATGGCAATAAGCACACCGTTATGGCGGTTGCGCATCTCGCCTACATAAGCATCATAGCCGTAGAAAATGTAGTTGAGCACGCCCATGCCCTTGGTGTCGGACATCAGTTCACTCTTGAATCCGAACAGGCCGCGCGTGGGAATACGGTACAGCAGGCGAACCATTCCGCCCGGCTCCTTGGTAAGCCCCTGCATCTGGCCTTTGCGCCCGCCCATCTTCTCGATAACTGTGCCCATGTACAACTCGGGTACGTCTATGGTGACATCCTCATAGGGTTCCAGCGTCTTGCCGTTCTCTTCCTTCATGATAACGTGCGGAGCGGAGACCTGGAATTCGAATCCTTCCCGCCGCATCTTTTCGACCAGGATTGAAATGTGCAATTCGCCGCGCCCCGAGACGACGAATCCCGAGCTTTCGCCGATGGGTTTTACGTGCAACGCAACATCCGAAAGCACTTCGCGCTGCAATCGCTCCGACAAGTGCTTACTGGTGGAAAACTCGCCTTCCAACCCCGCGAACGGAGAATTGTTCGGCAGGAAATTCATGCTGACCGTGGGAGGATCGACCGGCAATGCAGGCAACGGACACGGATTCAACGGATCGGTGTAGGTATCGCCCACCAGCACATTGGCCGCGCCGGCTACCGCGACGATCTCACCAACTTCGGCGAACGGGATTTCCACTTTCGTGGTACGTTCGAAATGATAAATCTTGGTGATGCGGATCGGATTCGATTTGCCTTCCGGTGTCACCAGCACAGTATCCATGTTTACTGCCAACCGACCTGCCGTTATCTTTCCGATACCCAGGCGCCCAAGGAAGGAAGAATGATCAATGCTCGCCACCTGCATCTGCAGGGGTGCGTTGGAATCGCCGGAAGGAGCCGGAATGTATTTCAAAATGGCATCAAAAATGGGAACCATATTCGGGCCCGTATGCTTGGGATCTAGCCCTGCGTAGCCGTCCCGTCCTGACGCATAGACAATGTGAAAGTCGAGAATGTCGTGAGGCGCATCCAGAGACACAAATAGATCAAAAATCTGATCCACAACCCAGCTCGGCCGCGCATTAGGTTTGTCTATTTTATTCACTATGACGACGATGGGCAACCGCCGGATCAACGCTTTCTTCAGCACGAAGTAAGTCTGTGGCATTGGCCCTTCCTGCGCGTCCACGAGCAGCAGCGCGCCATCGGCCATTTGCAGTGTACGTTCCACTTCCCCGCCGAAATCAGCATGGCCCGGGGTGTCAATGATGTTGATGCAATAACCGTTATATTGCATGGTGCCATTCTTGGCACGGATGGTGATCCCGCGTTCGCGTTCGAGATCCATGCTGTCCATCAGTCGCTCTTCGACATGCTCGTTGTCTCTGAACGTATGACATTCGAGGAACAGCTTGTCTACGAGCGTCGTCTTGCCATGGTCAACGTGCGCGATGATTGCTACATTGCGTATTTTGTTTGTATCCATAATTCCTGAAACCTTGCTTGAGCGCGGACAAAAAGTCGCCGAACCTTACCAAACGCGTGGAGATATGCAAGCAACGATATGTTCAGTGTCGCGGGATTTTCAAACGTTCGCTTTTTGTGCGCCAAACGTTCGGGTAAACACCGATTCCGTAGCAGTACATCCAGCGCTATGAGCTGGCTGCTCGACCCTACAAAGCCACCTCATAGCGATGGCTTTACCACCAAGTGCATCATTTTGGTTCGAAACACGGCTTAGCTTGATAGCTATGGGTGCCGGCCTCGGCGCTCGAATCTCTGTTGAGGATGATTTGGGTAACACGTCCTCAAGTGCTGACACCGATGAACGGTTCGCCTCACTTTCGACGCTGTTATCGACGTAAAGTAGGAGGCGTTGGCTCCGGTCGTCTGGGAGCGAGTCGGACGATGGTGTGGCCTGAATTGGCCTGAATTGAGCGAAGGTCGGCGCAGATTGCCGTGAGGTCTCCCTTAAACTTAAGGGTATGTTCTATGCGGTGTTTACGTACTTCCTGAACGATTGGATCATTCATGACTTATTCTCCAGTAGTTCTTCGGGTGAGCAAATTTCGGAACACACACATCCTTCATTCTGGACAATCTGCCGAACCATCATTCGCGTGAATGGATTGGATAGGTGTGCGAAGTTCCATGTGACAACAACATCGATTCCGTTGATTGCGGCAACGGCGATGTGTAACGCATCTTCCGGGTATTCCCCCGGGATACCTTTTCCGGAGACAATCTTTTCCGCCAGTATTCTCGTGTCCTCGTCAATATCCAGCATACGAAAAGGCTTTATTGCAACCAGTCGGCTGGAAGCCTGTTCGGCATCCCCCTTGGCAGCCTCTTAGTAAACAAGGGCTGACACATATGTATCATAGACCGTTGTAAGGCTCGGCCAGAGTTCGCGGGTGTATTCCTGATGGCCAGCCACCAGTAGATCCCGGCTCGGTCGTGCTACAAGGTAGCTCACGACCGTGGTCTCAATATAGAGCTTCCGTTTCATGATTTGATAATGCCATGATTATTGACTCCATCAAGTCGTATTTTGTTCTTTCGAGGAACGTTGCCGTTTCTAGCCAGCTCGTCGCCCGTGCCCGACCTCTTTGCTTGTTTGTGTTCCTGCGGTCGTGTCTTTGCCTTCTGCTTCTTTCAGCTTCTCCTCACGCTTACGCCTTGCGGTTCAGCTACGGTTGCATGTCATCTGCTCCGTTGGACTCCTTTCAGTCCAATAGGTTCGCATCATGCCAAGCACACGAGGGCCTGCGTGTCGCCGGCCGGTTTTCGAGTTGGGATAAAGTCATCTGGCGCTCATAATCGGAAATGCGCCTGTTGTGGACCATCATGTATTGCAGGCGAAGTTTGCAATCACCCTCATATGATACCGGCACTGAACAGCAGATGAACGAACCGCAGAATAATAAACGGCGAAGTTCAGACAAGAAATGCGCAACTTCAATTGGATTCTTGAGATCGTTGATGGTGAGCTTTAGACAGACCGGAGCGCACCCAAGTTCTTGTCCTCGTGCTTTCTGATAGGAGCATCAGACGCCGGATTCCTGCTTGATGCCCACATACAGAAGATGTAACCTTTTTCAAACGGAGGAATGAAAACATCTGATAAGCGAATAAATCACTGACAATTTGATTTTGCGGTTCTGCACTATTTGTTGCATCCGAAAAGCACGACCTTCTGGATGAGAGCAAGCGATAGCGGCAGAAGCCGCCCTGTTTGGGCGGCTTCCTGTTTGCATTGCTCTCATGGGGTGTCGTGCCCCTTCGGATGCGGTCAACTTGAAGTTCGCCCTTTTTATTTTCAGGGCGGCAGGGGGGTGAAAAATGGGCGATATTCTATTCCGTTGTCCGAAATGCAAGAGCAACTACGCCGTCGATGATTCCGGGGCCGGGCGAGATTTCACCTGTTCGTCATGCGGGAATTGTTCTGCCATCCCTGCTCCGGAAATCCACATGACATGCCATTCCTGTCAGTGCAAACTGGCAACTTCCAACCGCTACAGCGGACAAAGTTTCGACTGTCCGAATTGTGATCGCCCTTTAGTCGTCCCCAAGTTCTCTGTCAGGATCCCAGAACCAACCTTCTCCTCTTCTCCACCGGTTGATCCATATACAGAGTCACAACTGCGTGCTTTTTCGAGAAGAGAAAGTCGCCCCCACTCGGCACCGTTTACGATTCCGCAAGGTGTAACACCCTTGATTTTGCTGCTGGTCGCCCTCGCTGTCGGCGCACATATGTATTTCAAGTCCAAGCCCACGATTGCCCCTGTCGATCAAGATCCCACAAAAGCGCCTGATTACAGGGAACTGAAATGCGGACTGATGGCCGTCTATGCAATTGACCAACTTGGAAAGGGAAATATTGGTGGCGGTTTTTCAGGCTTGGAATATACCCAGCATCAATTTCCAGATTCTCAGTTCTCGTCCCTTATCTCAAAGTCAAATTACATGGTTGCCTGTACGCAATGCAAAGGGACAAGTGAAATACGCACTCCATGCCCGGTTTGCATGGGTTCAGGTAAATGCGCCTATTGCAAGGCATCTGGAAAATGTCCGAAATGCGAAGGCTCGGGAAAGGTCTCTGTACCATGCCCCTCCTGTAATGGTTCCAGTAAATGCCCAAAATGCGGGGGCACGGGTAAACTTTAGGGAATTATATACTTAACTACCTAACTCTAAAGATCAATGCCGAGAATCAGAACCGGCACGTCAATGTTAGAAACTCCCCTCTTCTCTAAATCCCATACGAACTGCTCAAAGTAACTGACGCCGCTGCTCATTTCGTCTGCCAGTGCCTTGACAGGGACAATCTCAATGCCGGTATCAATGTGTTCCAAGTTGCGGAATATGGTCATTTTTGCGGCGACGTTGTAAACCATGAACGAATACTTCCCGAACTGTACTTCAACGCCTAACTTTCGTTTCACGAAATCCATTTCGCGGAAGGCACCCTTGCGAAGTCTTTTCGGTTGATACCCTTCCGCGTAAAAGTGTGTTGGATAGTCACACGGCACCCTGACGGCGTTCCAGCCATTCGGACATAGTTGCGCCTTGAAACACTCATTAAGAGCAACAGGTGAGAATAACATTTGTCCCTGCATGGTTTTTTCTGAACTTTCCTTTGTCTTACACTTTGAAGCGTCTATAGCTTCAATGGCGATTCTCACTTCAGCTAGAAGATCGGGATAGTTTGTCTTAACAGCCCTTTCGCCATCATTGAACGAGTAAACACCTGCAATCTTCATTTCAGCCACTCCTTTGGGATTTGAGAAACTTTTTCTTTCCCTGTTGGTTGATAAACAGGTGTTCCGATCTTCCGATATGGCAGTTGCCCGTTCAAGAGTAAATCCATGCGCCGTCTTGCCTCTTGAATATACTTGGCTTCCTTCTCGCATCCCATAGCCTTACGATTATGGCGCACCGCTGCCAGCATAGCCGATCCCGCACCGCTGAAAGGATCTAGAACCCAATCGCCTTCATTAGTCATAGCGAGAACGCACCGCTCAACAAGTTCTATGGGAAACTGACAGGGATGCAGAGTCTTTTCGGGATGATTTGCCTTCACGTTAGGGATTTCCCACAGACAGGTTTCCCATTCTTGAATCATTAGCCGCCATATATCGCTAGGGTTTTTGCCAAGCGGATTACCAGACGGCAAACCATAGTTAGGGCCAGGTTTGAAGTTGGTCTTTCCCGGATATTTGGAAGGCACGCGGATCGATTCTAGGTTGAACGTGTAGTCATCTGTCTTAGTGAACCACAACAAGGTTTCATAGCGGCCAGAGAAGCGTACTGAACAATGAAGACCATGCCCAAACGTCCATATAATCCGATTGCGGAGATGAAGTCCTAATTCTTTGAACACCCGATAGAAGTACATATCGAGAGGGAAGATTTCGGACTTTTCAACATAGTTGCCGACTTGCCAGCATAACGAACCAGACGGCGATAGAACGCGCACAGCCTGCTCTAGTATCGGGCGGAGTTGTTCAAGGTAGTGTTCCAGTCTGGTTTGCGTCTCGTACTCCTTGCCGATGTTGTATGGCGGGGATGTGATAATCAGCTTGGCGAATCCATCCGGGCATTTCTTCAAGATTTCCAGAGAGTCCCCGTGCGAGAAAACAATATCCGCATTCTCAGAATAGCATTCCGAAATGTTTTTGCTCTCTGAATTATCTTCAAAGAGGGATTGTTGTAAGTGAGCCTTTGTCATGCGGCTATTTCCCGAAATCGTCGCTCAATAACTCGTCGAAATTAATCTGTGTAAGACCGTGAAAGAGTGATCTGAAATTCTCTGCAAATTCGACTTTTGTATCAGACATTTGCAGGATGACCGTCGTCTTGGCAATCCGTTCTTTCAGTTCGTCTTTTGCATGTTCTTCAAGGAATCTATGAAGCCGCATAAAATCAGGGTCTTTTCCAGTTGAATCACAATAAGCCGCACGTTTTGCTTTCAATTCATTTGGTAGAGTTTTCACAATCGGTTCGTAAATGAATTTGTTTGTCCAATTTCCGACCCACTGTGGCTTGTTCTGAGATGCGTCATACACTTCGCCATAGATACGAAGCAACGCAATATAGAATTCATCCTTGAATGTCTTCCGTTGCGGTTCAGGAATCGAGAGCAGGATATTGTCAATCGGGCGAAGTTTCTCCCTTGCGAGACGAAATGCTAGAATCAATCTAACGCGATATTCCTTGGTATCCTCTCTGGGCTTGGTAAGCATCAGAAGATAAAGCAATTGGTCGAAATTCAAATAATAATACTTTTCGCCTTTTCCTCCGCCCTGCGGGCGTTTTTTACCAATTCCAGTTTCAAACTGGAATTGGCCAAGTCGCTTCATTTCTGGCTCATGCTTTTCAATTTGTTCCCGAAGATGCTGATGAGCAAGTTTGAAAAGTTTCGCGGCCTGCCGCGAATCAACAATCAGTTCTGATCCCTGATTAAAGATTGGAATTAGGTTCTTCGATCTTCGTTCCCTGTCGGGCGGGGGTTGATAGGTCATTACTTTGTCTGTGATTGCGTCAAGGGCTTCTAGTTCGCTTGGCATGATATTAGCTCCTTGTAAGTGATCCGACGACCTACCGAGCCTGCAATGAAACTATTGAGACGGTCAACTGTATGTCGTTTCACATTACCGTTATCCAATCGGAAAGAAAACTCTTTGATGTATCGGTTCAGGTGGGGCGTACTGACATGATGATAGACGCCGTATATGCCACGCTTCAAGACAGCCCAAACGCTCTCAATTCCGTTTGTATGAGCTTCGCCGTTGACGTACTCTTTTGCGCTGTGATTCACTGACAAATGTTGAAATTGATCCATGCCGTTATATGACGCATGTTCATCAGTGCATATAGTTGAGCCCGGAGCAATCGACGCGATAACTTCCGGTTGGATTTCTGCAACGCTGGTTCCTGTAATCATTTTCGCACGAAGTGAGCCGCCACGTTCCCGCATTCCCAATACTATAGCTTTGCCAACTGTTCCGCGTCCGGCCTGTAGTTTCTTGTCGGCATGTTTGTTGGACTCTTTCCCGCCGACATAGGTTTCATCAATTTCAACGAAGCCCTGCAACTTTGTCAAATCACTTCCGCACGCTTCCCGCAACCGTTGCAGAACAAACCACGCTGATTTCTGAGTAATGCCAATTTCTTTTGAGAGTTGCAACGATGAAATGCCTTTGCGCGAAGTGACTAGCAGATACATCGAATAAAGCCATTTGTGAAGCGGAACATGTGACCGCTCGAATATCGTTCCAGTCCTAACTGTGAAGTCCAACTTACAGGCGTTACAACGGTAAAAGCCATCCTTGCGCGTTGTGATCCGTTCACCGCTTTTGCAGGAAGGACATTTAACGCCGTGCGGCCATAACCGGCATTCAAGATATTTGCGTGCGGACTCCTGATCCGGGAACATTTCAAACAACTGAAACGTGCTGATTGTGATATGATCGTTCATGCTTTGATCTCCTTTTATGCCGCTACTGTAGCATATCAGGTGAGGGTGTCAAGTATATAATTCCCAAACTTTATACCTACAAAGACGTCACAAAGCAGGTGGCTGTCGAAGGTTTGTCAGGCCCATCAAAAATAAAGGGTATGGGAAACATGACACATTCCGTAACATCGCAGGAAAAGGTTGAGTCAACTTGTTCCGCCTGCAATGGTTCCGGCAAATGTCAACAATGCAATGGCACGGGCAAAACAATGCTTCAGTGCTCTCTCTGTGCCGGAAACGGGCAATGCAAGCGATGTCAGGGTAGTGGTAAATGCCTGAAATGCGCCGGGGTCGGAAGCAGCGGTGTAAAGTGCGTCGAGTGTTCGGGCGCAGGCGTTGTAATCTCCAAGGAGCGAATAAACCAAAGCCGTGATCAGGCTTTCGCAAAAATACAGACGCTTATTGATGGCAGGCAATCCCATGAACCGGGCTCTGCATCAGTGAAGGCTATTGTGGATTCTCTGCGTCGGATGGATGTCTCGAACGCCCTTACAAAAGTTGACTCAGGCGAGTTGTTTTTCTTCAGCAGCTTCGACAAAAAGGAACAAACGGCTACAGCCAACGATAACGCAACGGCGGAATATAACGTGGACGCATCCAAAATGAGTCTCTTTGACGGACTGATCCGACAAAGCTGGGAATCCAAGATCGATCTGTCCATAGATCCGGATGCGGTTCGATCACTTGGAGAAACCATGGTTGACCGGACGGACGTTGGCCGCCTGACGTCGGCGGGTCAGTTCAAGGATTATCTTTCTCAGCATGGGTTTCACGCAGAGACGGCTCCCCTCGCATCGGGGCAAAAAGTCCTTTTTGTTACGACCCCCTCAATCCTGATGTACTGCACGGCCTGCGGTTATCTGGAAAAAGGTAATCTCCGAATGGCAAGCGACACCATCAAAGGAACTCAGGCCGACAATGGGGAATACGGCAACGATTGCCGCGCCTTGAAAAACACGATCGACGTGATGATTAAGCAACGGGACGAGATTAACAAGTTCCAGCACGATGTTGATGAACATCTGAAGAAGTTCACTCAGGCCGTCAAATCCGCCGAAATGTACAGTCACGGCCCCGGTCTCTTGTCGAATGATCGACGCATAGTTAGGATAGGCGATCCCACTATGGAGTGGGCTGCATGTTTATCTTCACTCCTTGCTGCGTGCCGCAATTTGGACTCGCTGTGCGTGTCCCTGCATAACGTCACTCATAGCGAGAGCGAAGTGAATGGAGCCCTATGGGATCGTTGTCTGGACACTCATCGGGCACACTTGGATACAGAATGCAATGTGCTTCTCAATCACCTCGCGAGTAATTTCGTAACGATTAAAGAATTGATATGCAAACTGCGTGAAGCGGGCTTGACAACGGGTTTACAAATGGATCGGAACGACCCGCAGAATATAAGCGATATCAAGCATGAGATTGGAATGCTAACGGGAAAACTGAGCACAGAGGGTCTGCAAAATGACAGTGCGCCCAATGAGCTTCTCGATCTCCAGAAAAACATCACAAAAGAAATCAATTTTTCGCAGGTGTGCCTGAACGAGTGCTATTCCTACAGCAACATCAACGTCAAATTGGTCTCCCAGAAAATAAATGATGCATTTGCAGTTAATCGCGCATCTCAAGCGGCTCGCATCGGCAGCGGATATTTTATCGTTCAGCAGTATAAAGACGCCATCGCTTCGCTGATGACAACAGAAGTGCATGACCCATCGCATGTGACGGGCATCGAACAGGAATTGCGGTCAGAATCGAAGAATGGGGTGCTCCGATCGTTGCAGTCAGTCAACGGACAGCCTTTATCTCCCGCAAGCGCGAACGACAAATTCGGCAATACCGTCGCTGGATTGGCGGTAATAGCGGGACATGGAGAGATGGATCCTATTTCTGTGCGGATCGAACGAGCTGTCAAGAACACTATGGCAAAGAAGATTATTTATGATGATTATTGGGGCACAATTCACACCCGCATAGAGGAATACCTTGTTGACGAACCAATTACGTTTGGAGATTACGGAGAGAAAGATTTCTATATGATAGTTTCGGCATGTGAGGTGTTAAAATGGATTAGCTTCAAATACCCGAAGCAGATGGAAGGAAAAGGCATTCATGTGGAGTTTCAAGAGCTCTTTGCAAACAGGGAAGGAGATTCGGCAGGAGCAGCTATGGCAGTCAGTGCGTATTCCTCTCTGACTAACACTCCGATAAGACGGTCGGTGGCCATGACGGGATCCATTCGCTCTGATGGATCTGTTCTTCCTGTTGGCGGCATTCTCGAGAAGGTGTCTGCTTCGGCAACGGCGGATGGAATAGAGTTGGTTATTGTTCCGAAAGCCAACGAACCCGACCTTCTTGCCATCCCGTTCGATGATTTGTGCCGTATTGCCATCATTACTTCCGATGACATAGAAACATATATTAACTTTGCCACTAAAGCCGACTTCAAGAAACAGGCCACAGAGGATCTTCAACGCGCTCAGGCTTTAATATTACTGGGACGGCGGGATGAAGCAATCAAGATTCTAAAATCTCTGGCCGAAGGAAATCATGAACTGTATTCCGCGCGACGACTGCTGGATATGTTGTCCATCTATGGCGGCAAATCTTGACAAGGGATGCATGGAGTAACGCGAAAAGAAATTGTCGTCCTGCAGCAACAAAATGACAAATCATCATTAAGGTTGGGGGAAAAACCGTGAGCAGATCTTTCAGTTTCGAATGCCCATCTTGTTCAAACGAATTAGAAGTTGACGGAAACAGGCAGGAGTGGGAAGGGCTGGTCGTTTCATGTCCTGCATGTCGAAGACACCTGAGAATACGTAAGCAGTCAACCGGCGATCCGAAAATGACAATCAGTCCTACGACATCCCCAGTTTCGGATTATCATATTCACCGACGAAGTGGCAGGACTCCTGTCGGAATCTCTAGCGTTCATGGCTCTTCGGAGCCAGAGAGGGGGTCGGTTCGTGATGCAGAAGATCCGAGGCAAAAGATGATCAAAATTGCCATAGCCAAAGAGTCATCTGACATCACAACGGACAGACGTATCGAAGTAGAATGCCAAACATGTGGATTTCAAATGCACCTCGAAGGCAGCGAGTCTGACTGGGTAGCCCGCACCATTGTGTGTCCCAAATGTAATGGGGATATCAAGTTGGCATTCCGAGTGCCAGTTTATATTCTTTGTTCAGACTGTGGAATCCGACTAGTCCTTGCCGGACGAACAGAGCACTGGATAAAGAAAATTGTGGTGTGTCCAAAGTGTTCGTTAGGAATTGACGTTGCCAAGTCTACGAGAGTCTGTCCGTTCTGTTCCCAATCAATGGCTTTTGCGTCTTCGCAATGTCCCAGTTGCAGGAAGGACTTGGCATCTGGAAAGGCGTCGCTTCTCAAACTCCAGCCGAAGAATGATGAACCCCTCGACAACATGACTAATTATTTGCCTCACGGAGTCATGCGTCAGGCATTTGATCGTTGGTTGTGGCATAAGATGGGCGAGAGGGTTCGTTCTTTTCTTATGCTTTTTCGAATCATACGAACATTGGCGGTATTCATAATTGCGGTTGTAGTAGTAGTTATGTTTTGGCAGGAACTCAAGACTGTCACCTCCGTTATTATCGGAGGATTCGGCTCATTGTTATCTGGTTTCGCCGACGTTCTGCGAGAGTTTAACAATCATACATCCGGACGCTAAGGCTCAACTCAGTATCGTCCAACACGGCAGCGATGTTCCGCTCTCTCAAAAGAGACATCTCTTGTTCAGATCACGCTTTGAGATGGAGTCCTCTTTGCCCGGTTCCGTGCTCTATCGGCTTCGATAACACTGTTCGACGTCCGGCCTCGACGCCGGCGCCAAGAACGCCGCTATCAATCATCCGGCCTCTCTGCGAGATTGAGCGAAGGCGCGGATATCTGTCGCGTAAGTATGCGTTCAACTCACGTTCAGTCTGTCGCACCAATGCCAGCGTTGCGACGCCAGTCTCCAGGAACGCGCGCTTCTGCTTTTCCAGTTTTTCACGAAAGCCCTGAATCATTCCAAGCGCAAAATCGGTCTTGTGGTGCTTGGTGAATCTTTCAGCCTCGTTGAATACAGCCCACTGCCGCGCAATCGCGCCATTTAGAAAGTCATACACGTAGCCTGCCATCTTCAGGTTTTCGATCCTGCCTCCTATTTCAATGGCCCTGCCCATTTTGGCCGCGGAAAGCACATACGCCGGAACGATTACGGTGCTGACAAAATAAAACTCCCTAAGCAGACTTATCATCGCGTATTTCTCCGAGGTGAACCGCAACGCAGGTTCACCTATGCCCATGCTGAAGAATTGCGGTTTCTCTCCGCATTCCTGAAGACTGACGTTATGCTTCGCCATATATTCGTGGACTTTCGACATGGCTATCTCGGCTTCATGGCGGCTATTGCTCTGTCCCATGGCCAGGAGCTTCCTGACCCGCGACAGTATGCGGTCTTTATCCGAATCCTGATCCCGCTCGATCCACTGGTGTATCGAAGGGCTGTCGCCGGAAGCTTTTGGATCAGCCCCCAGAAGCTGGCATGCCTCGTGAAACCGCCGTCCATGCGGAGAATCGTCTCCCCCGAAAGCTTCGTCTGTCAGCTGGTGCGCAAGTTCATGCAGGAGAACTTCACGGACGCTGAGCCATGGAAATTGCGTGACAAGCCTTCTGCTGAGAACGATGGTTTTCCTGTCCCGCTGCCATAGCCCCCAAGCTGACGCCATCTCGCGAATCTCGAAGCATGGCAGGTTCAACTGACCGCGGTACTTTCCCGGCAAATTATGCGCCGCCCACTGCCATTCGCTTATCAAACCCTCTGTGACACGTTTTTCCATGCCAGGATTATACCCAAGCGCAGTCCAAGTTCGCAACCAAAGAGGAGATTCTCGCAAAGTCGCAAAGAACGCCAAGACTCACATACTTTGCGCACTTTGCGTATTTGCGAGAAATTCACCGCTGCCATCCGTTCATTGACACCACCGGTATGATCTAGTATCAACCCCATGTCTTTTGAGAACGGAAAGAAGCAAAACTCCCATGATAAACGAAAAAGAGAGAATCATTATCCGGGATCTGGCGAAGCGCGTTGCCGAGATTGCGGCAATGCCGGTCATGGATGAACGAAAGAAGCTGTGGAAGCAACACAACAGCCTGAAGAAGACACGGCCCATGATCCTGATATTCCCAGAAGGCTCATCATGGGAGATCCTGCCGCGGAGCGCCTTGAAATGCGAAAACTTTGAGGCCCAGAATATGGAGTGGGATTTGCGTCAGCAGATCCACGGGTTTGAACATTTTCAGTCCGATAATGTTGTTGATGGCGAGGTCCGGGTCGGCAAGGTCATCCGTGATTCCGGATGGGGAATCGAGGCAAAGTGGCACCATAGCGACCAGCCAGGAGGCGCGCGTGGATTCGATCCGGTCATTTTGACTGCGGCTGATCTCAAAAAATTGAAACATCCGGTCATCGAATATGACGAAGCGACGACGACGAAGAACTTGACCCAGATGCAGGAACTTCTCGGCGATATTCTCTCCGTGAAACTGGTCGGGATTGGGTATGTCTCTTTTCACATGATGTCCTGTTATACGAGCTGGCGTGGGCTGGAGCAGGTCATGCTCGATATGTACGAGGAACCGCAGATGCTGCACGATGCGATGTCCTTCCTGGAACAGGGGAACCACGGGCTGATAAAACAGTATGGTGACCAGAACCTGCTCAGCCTTAACAATAATAATATCTACCACTCATCGGGCGGAAACGGCTGGACAGAGGAACTACCGGCAAAGGGCTTCAAGCCCGACCATGTGCGTCCGTCTGACATGTGGGCGTCTGCCGAGGCACAGGAACTGGCGCAGGTTTCGCCGGAGATGCACAACGAATTCAGCCTGGCTTACGAGAAGCGGCTCTTGAAGCCGTTCGCGCTTAACGGATACGGCTGCTGCGAAGATCTCACGAATAAGTTGGATTATGTTTTCGAAATCCCAAATCTGCGCCGCATTTCCATGTCGCCATGGGCAAATGTGGATGTGTGCGCCGAGCGATTGAAGGACAATTATATCTTCTCATGGAAACCTAATCCCGCGCATCTCGTAGGCCACTTCGATCCCGGGAGCATCCGCAAGTACATCCAACACACTGTTGACGTGGCGAAGGCGAACGGCTGCGTGCTTGAGATTATCCTCAAAGACACTCACACAATCGAGAATCATCCCAAACGTTTCGATCAATGGACCAAAATCGCGAGGGAGATCGTTGGAGGCTGAAGACTCGATCAGCCTTTCCGCGAAGGCGGCGCGCCGGTAGTCACCGGGACGAGGGCGTCCCGGCTCCAAACCTCAATTGAATCGTTTCTGCTAAGTGCAGCCTTTTACACATAGTCATTCAACATCACTCAACTTCTCCTTGCGCCGACACAAGCTTCGTGATAACAAGCACGCCGTCTTAGCCAACGTTTTCAACTTGTCTGGAACTCCAGTTACCGTTTGAATTTGAAAAGGATGGGAGCATGAAGGTTAGATTGACGTTACTTGCATCTGCGATATTACTTTTTTGTGGATCGTATGCCGCACACGCCGATATCGGCGAAGCCAAGGTGACTCCAAGAGATCCATATATAGGAGCCATTGTTATTGACGCCTCCACCGGCAAAGTGCTCTTCGAAGACAATCCCGACGCCCCAGTTTATCCTGCAAGCGTGGTGAAGCTAATGGACATGCTGATCATCGTGGAAAAGTTGGAACAAGGAACATTGAAGACCAACGACGTTGTACATGTCACCGCCGAGGCAGCCAAGATAGGCGGCACGGAGATATGGCTTGACCCGAAAGAAACGTTCACGGTTGATGACCTGCTCTACGCGCTGATGGTGCGTTCGGCAAACGATGCGGCAGTGGCGCTTGCCATCCACGTCGCAGGTTCCAAGGAAGCGTTTGTTGTAATGATGAACGAGCAGGCAAAGGTGTTGGGATTGACCTCTACCGTCTATCACTCAGTCCACGGGTTGCCTCCGGACAAGAGAAAAGGACAATTGCCCGACGTCACGACGCCGCGCGACATGGCCATGCTTGGACGTGAACTGGTGAAGCATCCAGACATATTCCGCTACACTTCCGCAAAACACAAGGATTTGAGAAACGGCGAAACGGAGATGGACAATCACAATCATCTCCTTGGCAGATTTGAGGGATGCGACGGACTCAAGACCGGCTACTACAAGAATGCCGGCTATTCACTCGTGGCCACAGCAAAAAGGAATGGCGTACGACTTATAGCGGCAGTCATGGGCAGCAAGAGCGTTTACGGAAGAGTGAGGGATGCAAAAGCCGCCGAAATGCTATCCGTTGCTTTCACCAAGGTGCCACCTCCTCCAACTCCGCCTCCTGTCGTGACCAATAAACCGATTTCGACGAACAACGCCGTTGCCACCAACCAGATCGCCGTGGCAAAGGAGCAGACTCAGGAGCCGAAGCAGCCCCACAATTGGCACAGGATTTTCTTTATTGTGGGAGCCATTATCGTTATAGCCTGGTGCATCGGCGCTTTTATAAGGCTTCGTTCAAAGAGGGAATTCGACAGGTAACCTGTCGAAGCGCGCTTCGAGGGTGATATAGCAGCCATATTAGCGCCATGCCGGGCGCCAAAGAAACCTGTGCACGATGGAAGTCTTCTTCTGCTTTCCTTTTGTATGACGCATCTGGTATTGTCTCGCCTAACATTTTAATCCAACAGGATTCTATCAGGAGGAACCATGTCAAAGAAGATGTCGGAAGTTCTTTTCGCATCGGCGATTCCAGAACGCCTGGACAGGGAATGCACCCTGCCTGCCAGGTTCATGCGTATGCTTGATCTAATGCCCATCAAGAAGCGCGTCAAAGGCAAGGTTGTGGCCATAAAGATGCACCTCGGCGGCGGATTGGGCTACTCCACAATTCATCCTTTTTTCGTCAAGCTACTGGTGGATCACATAAAAGCCGGCAATCCGCGCGATCTCTTCGTTACCGACTCAGGCGTTGAAGGCGCCAGCGACCGTGGCTATACGGAAGAAACTGTCGGTGCCAGGCTTTTGGCCGCCATAGGGAAGGACGGCAAAGATGTGGCGGAAAAACAAACCGGATGGAAACTAATGAAATCCGTTCTGATTGGCCGCCCCATCCTCAATGCCGATGTGCTGATCAACTTCTCGCACATAAAAGGACACGGATGTGCAGGTTTCGGCGGAGCATGCAAGAACCTGGCAATGGGATGTGTTCCGCCCCAGAGCCGCGGCGCGATGCATTCTCTGCAAGGCACGCTCGAATGGGGGAAAGCCAAGTGTATTCGGTGCGGGAAATGCATCGCTGAATGTGAGAGCAAGGCAAACAAGTTCAATTCCGCCGGTGAGTATGAGATAGACTGGCATAGCTGTAAGTTGTGCCTGCACTGCATGCTCGCCTGTCCCACGGGCGCCATCGTGCTGAAGAACCAGACATTCGACGTTTTCCAGGAAGGGCTGGCGCGTGTCACAAGGCTGGTACTGGAGTCCTTCAAGCCAGGATTAACTTTTCACATTAACGTTCTTACCAACATCACTATTTTCTGCGATTGCTGGGGCTTGACCACGCCTTCCCTGGTGCCTGATGTAGGCATATTCGCCGGCGAAGACATCGTCGCTGTTGAACATGCTTCTCTTGGTGCGATAAAAGTGAAGAACGTAATTCCAGGATCAATTACACCTCCTTACAAATTGCTCAAGAAAGGCAAACATCTATTTGAAAAGCTCCACGGCAAGGATCCTTACGTTCAAGGACTCGCACTTGAGAGACTCGGCGTTGGATCCAAAGAATATCGCGTTGTAGAAGTTAAGTGATACGCACGGGGATGCCGCCCTTATTGCGTCAATTGGTAGAGATGGCGTGTCGAGTCGTATTGCCCGGCTCCCCGATTCATTTTCGGGGCCGTCCGGTGTTTCACAGGTTTGCCTTTCCACTTGAGTCAATCAACCAGCTGCGGAGCTGAAGTATTCATCGCACAACAGAAGAGAGAAACAATGCAGTATGTTGAACTTGGAAAAACAGGGATGACGGTGTCCGAACTCGGCTTCGGCGGCATACCTATCATACATCTCGATACCGACGCGGCGGTTCGCGTGTTGCGCCGGGCCTTTGAACAGGGAATAACATTATATGACACCGCCAATGCCTACCGTGACAGCGAGGCGAAGATGGGACTGGCCTTTCAGGGGATGCGCGACAAAGTGGTGATCGCCACGAAGACGATTCGCCGCGATGCCGCCACTGCTACGGAACATATCGAGAACAGTCTGCGCATGCTCCGCACCGACTACATAGACCTTTACCAGCTTCACCAGATTGCGCATGAGCCCGAATGGCAGGCAGTGACAGCATCTGGTGGCGCGCTGGAAGCCGTTGTAAAAGCCAGGCAGGCGGGCAAAGTGCGCCATATCGGAGTCACATCGCACAGCCTGGAAATGGCCCTCAAACTTGTCAGGACCGAAGTTTTCAGCACCATTCAGTTCCCGTTCAACTTCATCGAGTCTGACGCCTCTATCGATCTCTTTCCCCTCGCACAAAAGCTCGGCATGGGAATCCTGGTGATGAAGCCTTTTGCCGGTGGCGTCATAGACAATTCCGACATCGTCTTCAAGTTCCTGCGCAAGTACGAGTACGCCATTCCCATCCCAGGCTACGATTCCGAGCGGGCGGTTGACGACGTGGTCGCGCACTACAGCCGGCCGAAAATCGTCACCGAACAGGACCTGGCCCTCATGGATAAATACCGCAACTTGCTTGGAAAGGCCTTTTGCCGACGCTGTGAATACTGCCAGCCCTGCCCCAAAGATGTAAAAATCACCCCGGCGATGGGTTACCCGATAATCGTTTCCAGAATGGGTCCGAAAGTGGCCATGGAGTTCGCCCGCTTAGCCATGGAGTCGGTACCCAAGTGTGAAGAGTGTGGCAAATGCATCGCACTCTGTCCCTACGAATTGCCGATCCCCGATATGCTCAAGCGGAACTACGCCTTATATCTCAAGAATCGGGCGGAGAATCCGGGTTAAGAGAAAACTTTACTGTCCGGAAAGATTCCCTTGCAAGCTATTGCCACGGTTTCGTATGCTGCGAATGTTTGTTCTTGCCATGTGACACAACATTTCAAAGTTGCCGACACAAGGCCGACATAGAGACAAGCAACGGCGTTGTTGCAATTACTTGCAAGTCAAGGCCATGGAGAGGTGACCGAGTGGCCTATGGTGCGGCACTGGAAATGCCGTGTACTCCAAAAGGGTACCGCGGGTTCGACTCCCGCCCTCTCCGCCAGTTTTTGTTCGCAGGATACTGAGGCTGATGTGCACGAGCAGATGCAGGCAGGGTTGCCACCGAGAATTGCGAACGTGAGCATCATTGAAGCGGGAGGTTCACCCAGAAGGTGCTGCCTTTGCCTTCGGCGCTTACGACGCCGATTTTGCCGCCATGCGCTTCCACGGCGAGCCGGCAGAAAGTCAGCCCCAATCCGGTCGAGTAAATCTTGCCGGCACTCTGGCTTTCGACACGTCCAAATTTCTCGAATATCTTCTCGTGATACTCCGGGGCAATGCCTGGGCCATTGTCTTGCACGGACAGCATAACATGACTGTTCTCATGGGACCACGTGATTTTTACTTTACCGCCAGAATCCGGGATGTATTTGATCGCATTGGTCAGCAGATTCAAAATCACACGATAGACGATATCGGGATCGCAAACGCACCAGACGCCGTCTTTCGGTTTAATAAGCTCCACATCCTTGCCCATTGAAAGTGACGAGAGCTTGACCAGCGCTCGCTGTGTCAGCAGCACGAGTTCGGACTTTTCCTTGTTGAGCGGAAGCTTTCCAGCTTCCATCCGGTTCACATCCAGAAGCGAGTTGATCATTTCAAGAAGGTCTTCGGCTGAGGCAAGCCCTTCCTTGATGAAATACATCATTTCCGCCGCAATCTTGCCTTCGCCGCGCTGGACCGCCAGATCCAGATAGCCGGTTATCCCGCACAACGGACTCTTAAGGTCATGCACGACCATGTGAATTAGATTGTCCCTGAGCAACTCAAGGCGCTTCCGCTCGTTGACTTCCTGTTCCAAATCCTTGTTGGCCTTTACCAGATCGGCGGTTCGCTCCTGTACGCGGAGTTCGAGTTCGTCGTGGGCGCGCTTAAGCGCCTCCTGCGCCCATTTACGCTCGTCAATCTCCGCAGTGAGACGCTCGTTGACAGCGCGAAGCATCTGGGCGGCCTCAATGTCTGCCTGCATCGCGTCACGCTTCCTCTGTATGTAATAAAACCCGATGGCACCCACGACAAGACCGAGCAGGATCAAACCCGTGAAAATGAACACGGTTCTCGAATGAGTGACGATCGGCTTGCTCACAGTTTCGTAAGGCATGGCCATTCCGACAGACCAGTTCTGCTTGCCGACACGGATGGGCGCAAACGCGATGATCATTTTCTCCGGGCCGGCTTTTCCTGAATAGCCTGCGCTTTCCTCGACTTCGTTGCCCTCCTCGCCCCACTTCATCCTGTCAATGAACTTGTCATAGTTTCCGGAAGCGCCGACGATGGCCGTGGAGGCACTTTGACCGGCAAGCCCAGCCCACGATCCGTAAAGCAGATGGCCATTATCGCTGATGACATACGCGCGGACTTTCGTGCCTTCCATGGCATCCTCCACGCGGGCAACATCAGTCTTGAGGGTATCCACAGGCATGACTCTGCGGAGCAGACCGACAAATTCATCCCCCTTGAATATGGGAACTGTCATCGAAAAAACGATCTGTTGGTTCTCGTCGAGCATGAAGGGATCACTTATGTTGGCCTGCTGATATTCGAGCGCAAACAGTATATCCGCTTCAACGGAGCAGTCCTTGCCCATGAACGCTTCGTCATATGGATAGCACGCCATCACAATGCCATTTCTGTCGAGTAAGTGGAAAGTTGTGGTCCTTGCGGCGTGACGCTTGGCCACAATATTGAAGGCCGCAAAGCGGGGATCGTCAGGGCCGCCAAGCGGAGCGCTTCCCTTCGCAAGAATGTTGATGATGTTCTCGTCGAGCGCTATGGCATGCAAATCGTCGAGGACATCATTTAGGAAGGAACCTATGCTTTGGGCTTCCGATCGTGCGACGGCAAGCATCTGTTTCTTTGTCTGGTCAACCAAGTTCTCCTCGAACTGCCTGGTATCAATGATCGCTGTCGCCGTGGCGAAGACGATAATGACCAGCAATCCTATTCCGAGAAAATAAGGCGCATGCTTCCAAAGTTGCATCGTATGTCCCACCAGACAAACCAATCAGACAGAATCAAGCTCGATTCTGCGATTTTGAATCCATACTTTATATCACATCCGCCAAAACTTTGACAGTAAATTCCGACACGAAATTCCGGCTTTCTGGAGTCAACTGCGAAATCCGGATTACGACATAATCCCAATAATGAGCGCACCACATTCGGGAATCAAAGATTGAAAGAATGCGATTTAAGAGCTTCGGGAAGCAGGCAATCTCCACAGCCGGTTTTACTGTTGAGACAGAAATCATGGAATATCTGAATGAGACCCTGTTGCCTCAAACCTGTGCGATAAAGCGATGGGTTATGATCCCTGCCAAAGAGCGCGTACGCCGTGCGGCGGATGATGTTATTATTCTCCTCTGGCGGAAGATGCTGTAGCAGAGGTTCAATATCCACACCACTCGCCGCCATGAATGGAATCACGACATTGGAGAGCATTGCGGCAATACGCCCGGCGCCGATCATCTCGGCAGGAGTGTCTTGCGGTTTTCCAGAAAAACTTAGGCGGCGTTTCCAAAAATCCATTTGGGAGCCCTGCTGGAGGACAGCTTCCGCTTTGCGATACCAATCTTCGGGCGCGAAGGAATTCAAATTGTCGAAAGAAGTCAGGAGCGCTTCTTTCCCTGTAAACAAGACTGAAGCCGCCGCGAGCCGCCTCACCGGATGATTCTGAGGACGCATCCCCAGCAGGTGCCAGCTTGCAGGCTCAAGGCATTGTGTTTCCCACTTCGATCGCTGCCTCCACCAGTTGTCCCACAATTGCCTGATGAGCATCTTCGTTTCATCGTCCCAACGCATGGATGTTTTTGCAGGAAGCAGCCCGGCCACACCGAGAAACAACGAATATGCCTTCATCGCATCCTCCCCCGCTTCCCGAATCAACGCCTGAAGCGGAACTCGGCTCGCGATCTGCCGAAATGGAGTCCTGTTGTGTTTGTATCCAAGAGAACACATTATCTCCTCGTAGAATGTTTGATCTCTTCCCTTTTCCTTCATGGTCTCTGCAATGCGACAGGCTTTGGCCCGCAGACGTTCCTGGCCAGCTGACTCGAGTAGCGCAATGCGATCTGAGGGTTGCCAAGATAAAAGGAGGTTCCCGCATTCCGTCACCTTGGCGGGCAAGGCAGCGTACGGATACGCCGTCACATCCACGTTGTCAAAGGAGAAGACGGGATTAGACTTCAGGCCGTCCTTCAAGGATATCTGAACCGCGCCACGGGGCAGGACATCGGCGCGCAGGCTGCCAGAAAAATATGTCACATGGACGACAACACGAGCGTATGCCCGATCGCCCATGTGACCATGTTTTTCCCAGTCCTCCGGACGGATGTGCACTTCCACGTCGCCGCGAACGGTTCTGCGATCGGGTCCAATCGTCAAGACCGCGTCAAGAAAGTCCGGGCCGGCCTCCAGATTCCACTGTCCTGCGCTCTCGACTCGGATTTCTTCACCGTCAGACGATCGGAGTGTTTTGGGACGAAGGCTGTCGTCAAACCAGACGCACTGCACATGTCTCTCGCTGTACGGAAACTCGCGCTCATTGCCCGATTCTCGCACTACGCCATGAATAAACGGGCTGCCAAGGGACCAGCACGGTGTTGCACAATCTCCACCGTCCGGCCTGACACCGGCCTTGAGATTGGCGTACCGTTCCGCCTGTCTGAAACAAGCGAGAAGAGAACGATCCCGTTCGGTCCGTTCATCTGCTGATCGTTGAGCCCCAACTCTTCTGTTCATATCCGAAGCGTGTCCTTGACTGGGATGACTGAAAACACATACTATCCATCACTGACAAAGATAGTCAAACATCGTTCTAAAGTGTCACAAGATGATCAAGGTTGAACATCTCACAAAGCGTTATGGCAGAGTCGCCGCCGTGGACGATCTTTCATTCCATGTCGCGGATGGCGAAATCGTGGGTTTCCTCGGGCCAAATGGGGCTGGAAAAACGACAACCATGCGCATATTATCAACTTTTATGCCTGCCACAGGCGGAAGCGTTACAGTTGCCGGGTTCGACGTTTTTCGAGATTCACTTGACGTCCGTCGCATGATTGGATACCTGCCGGAGAATGTTCCTTTATATACCGATATGCGCGTTACAGAGTATCTCACGTATCGTGGCCGCCTCAAGGGTCTGCAAGGGAAAAGACTTCGCATGCGCATCGAAGAGGTCATTGCCGTCTGCAGTCTGACGGAAGTCAGGACAAGTATTGTCGGGCAACTTTCGAGAGGATACACTCAGCGCGTCGGACTCGCGGACAGCCTGCTGCATGAGCCTAAAGTACTGATTCTCGACGAACCGACCATCGGCCTTGACCCCAACCAGATACGGCACATTCGCAACCTCATCAAGAGCCTTGGAAAACGTCACACAATCCTGCTTTCGAGTCACATCCTGCCCGAAATCGAAATGACCTGCGAACGAGTGTTGATAATCAACAAAGGGAAAATCATCGCGTCGGATACCCCGAAAAAGCTCGTGGAACTGATGAAAGGCAATCCCCAGCTAATAGCAGAGATAAAGGGAAACTGTGACGACATCCTTGCAAAGTTGCGCACAATTCCCGGACTCGTCGGCGTGACCGGAATCCAAAACGGCGAATGGAACAGGTTCACCTGCGACTGCGAGAAAGGTCCTGACGTACGAACAGCAATTTTCGCGACAGTTTCAGCCAACGGTTGGATGCTTCGAGAGCTCCGTGAAGAGAAGCGAAACCTGGAAGACGCTTTTGTTTCGATGACAACATGCGAAGAGGAAGGTCACGACTGCGGATAAGCTGATGAGGAATTTTTTCACAATAATGCGCAGAGAGCTCACAGCGTGCTTTTTGTCCCCAATTGCGTATGTCATAATGGTAGTATTCCTTGCGATGACTGGTGCAACATTTCTGATGGGTGTGGACAAGAATGTCGGAACTGATCAGCCTCTCTCAAATCTGCTGTTTGGATCGGTGATACTGTGGTTGACCGTGCTTGTGCCCATTGTCTCGATGAGGCTTTTCGCCGAGGAGAAGAGATCCGGCACACTGGAGACCCTGATGACAGCGCCAGTGACCGACGCGGAAGTTGTATTAGGCAAATACGCAGGCGCGCTTGCATTCATCCTGATCGTGACGTTGCCCGCGATGGCGCATATTTTCGTTCTTGCCGCATTCAGCCCGGGAATTGATATGGTGACCGTAGATCCAGGTGCAGTCTCTTGCGGCTGTCTCATCCTCATTCTGATCGCCGCATTCTTAACGTCGATCGGACTTATGGTCTCCTTGATGGCAGGCAGCCAGATCGTGGCGGCAATTTCCTGTTTTTGTGTTCTCTGGATTTGCCTGCTGGCGGGCACGATCGTTTCGACATTGCCAATTGACTCCACCAGAATTGCACAGTTTATATCGCCACTTGTCCATGTTGACGATTTTTCGCGCGGCTCTTTCGACACACGTCCGCTCATTCTGTATCTTTCCGGCACGGCTTTCGTCCTTTTCACGGCAGTGCGAATACTGGAATCGAGGCGGTGGAAATAACACAAATGGATGACAACGACAAAGCGACGGCGAAAAGAAGCATATGGAGGCAGCGCGGGAAGCGATTTGCAACCGGACTGAACGTTTTCGCTTCAATTGCCATGGCCGCGACTATTACGGTAATGGTGAACTACCTCTCGATCACGTATTACGCCCATAGGGATTTCAGTTGGCGGCACCACTACGAGCTGTCAGACAAGACGAAGAGTCTGATAGCGGGGCTGGATAACAACGTCGAAGTATTGGTCTTTTTTCGAAACGGCCACGAGCTCTATTCCGATGTAAGAAATCTCCTCAAGGAATATGAATACGAGGCGGCCAAGGCAAAGCGGCCGAAATTGGAAATATCATTTGTCGATCCGGATCGTGATCTTGCGCGAACGCGGGAGATGAAGCAGAAATACGACCTGACCGACGCCAACGTTGTGGTCTTCAGTTCCGGCGGCAGACGAAAGTACGTTGATGCGCAGGACGTCATGGAGTACGAATTAAAGTTCGACGACAAGGGCCGGCCCATCAGAAAGAATGTGGCATTCAGGGGGGAACAGGTCTTTTCGTCGGCAATTCAAAGTGTTGTCCAGAATAGCAGTCCCGTCGTGTATTTTCTTACAGGCCATGCGGAACGCAGCATCAACGATTATGGAGAGCAGTCCGGGTATTCGACTGTGGCCAGAGCCATGCGGCGGGACAATATCGAGATCAAGCCGCTGCAATTGGCAGAATCCCGCGAGATCCCTGCAGATTGTTCGGCGCTGGTCATCGCGGGAGCGGAAAAGCGATTCTCCGGAGCTGAAATTGACATACTGGCCGGGTATCTCAACAAAGGCGGACGTTTGCTTCTGATGCTCGATCCATCCGTAACAATAGGAATAGAAAGACTCATGGAAGACTGGGGCGTGAAGCTCGGGCAAGGTGTGGTTGTCGGGAGGACATTGACTGGTGGCGACCTCGTTGTCACAGAGTATGGCGATCATCCGATAACAAAAAACCTATTGCGAATAACAACAGAATTTTTTATGCCACGTCCTGTTGAGCCCATTCAGGCATCTGACACTTCACTTCCGACGCAACCTGACAAGCCGCGTGTTTCCGTGCTGGCCGCCAACACCAAGGAAGGTTGGGTCGAAAACGATCCTAGCCAGAGACCTCCCAGGTATGATCCAGGAATAGATCGTCGCGGCCCAGTACCGGTGGCCGTCGCAATCGAGAAAGGACTTTTGAATGGCATTGACGTCCAGATCAAGCCGACGCGTATCGTTGTAATAGGCGATTCATATTTCGTCTCAAACGGCGGGTTAAAAAAAGCCATCGGCGGCAACATGGACTTCTTCATGAGTTCGGTAAATTGGCTTGTGTCGAGAGAAGCCCTGCTGGCAATCGGCCCAAAGCCACCCGGTGAACTGAGACTTGATATGAACCGCCGGCAGACAAGAACGGCTTACATCATTATCATTGGGGCGATGCCGCTGGCTGCGGCCTGCATTGGACTGCTGGTCTGGCAGCGAAGACGACAATGAAATTCAAAAATACGTACCGCCTGTTTCTTTGCGTATGTCTCCTCGGAATTGTGGTCTGGTTAGTCAACCGTCATGTTGATTCAACCGATAAGCGCAAATACATGGAAGGCTTTGTGCTCAATACCAGGGCGGAGGACATCGGGCTCCTGATTCTTATACGCGGCGACCTGCGCGTTGATTGCGTCAGGAAAGACGGACTTTGGATGATTGAACATCCCGTCCTTTCGCGGGCAGACATTGGCGTGATCGCGCGCATCCTGGGTGAACTCGAAGCTTTGCCGAAAGCCGAGGTAATAACTGCGGCGCAGCAAAAGGAAAGAGAACTCCAGCCAGGGGATTATGGCTTTGATAAACCGCGGGCGCGCGTAATGGTTGGCGATCTGTACGGGAGAAACAAAGAACTGATCATCGGTTGCGATGCGCCAGTTGGAAATCTGCTCTATGTCAAACTTGCCGATTCAGACGATATCATTGCCACTTCCCGCTCGATCCTGGAGAGCATTCCCGACAAATTCGAGGATTTGCGCGATAGAATCATCGTGCACGGAGATCCGCAACGCACTTCGCGAATCGAAATCCAAAGCAAAGCCGGGGGATTCATTCAATTGATGCGCCAGGACGCCAAATGGATGCTCCAGCAGCCTGAAGTGGCTCGTGCCGACAGCGATAAGATATCACAAATGCTTCGTTCGCTATACAGCTCAAGGGTGAAACATTTCGTTTGCGATCCGACTCCAGCCGGATACAAAGACGTGAAACCGCCTGAACCAATCACCTCACTGCCAGCTGCCAACATTGAGCCATATGGGCTATCGGACGAAACCTCCGTTCGAGTGACCGTGTGGTTGCGCGGCGACGAAATCGGAAGCGGCTTGATACTGGGCAACGCCACCGGAGAGAGCAACGGCGATATCTATGCAAAAAGCCGGGATTCCGACGCCATATATTCCACAGGAAGGGAAATGCTGGATATATTCTCAGTCAGCGCAAACGATCTGAAGGACAGGAATCTCTACTCCTTGGAGACCGATACCGTGAAGGAGGCGTGCTTCCAGAAAGATGACAAACGAGTCGTGCTGAAAAGAACTTCTGACAGAGGATGGACTATTGCCGAACCGGGCCAATGGAAAGCCGACGATCAGATTGTTGATGGACTGGTGCAAAAGATAACACACCTTAGAATCGCGTCATTTGTTGCTGCTGCGCGAACGAACCTGGCAGAATTCGGACTCGAATCGCCTGCTTACACCGTTCGCCTGACAAGCAACAATGCTGAGTCAACAGGTACCGATACGAACCGATTGATTGTAGGAACATCCGAAAAAGGACAATCGTCGGTGTTTGTAAAGTTTGAAAACGATAAATCCATCTACGAGATATCCGCTGAGTCGATGAAGGGACTTGAGTCACAGCCGGCAGATCCCATGGTTTGTCGCGATCGCAGCATGATTGCTGTGCAACCTGAACAAATCACAAGACTTTCTCTCTTTAAAAATGGAACTGAACAGACGGTGATAAGAGATCATTCTGGGTCATGGACGAGGCCAGCATCCTCTACGAACATGGTAAACGATGATGCGATTAATAATACACTTTTCGCGCTTGTCAACCTTCGCGCCCTTAGGATTGAGTGCAATGATCCTAAAAGCGTCGTAGCCTACGGCTTAGACCATCCCAGCGCCACATTGACAGTCGGATTGAACGACGAACAGGCAGTACAAAAAACGCTTTTAATCGGTTTTCTCGCCGGAACGGACGGAATGTACGCCATGATACAGGGACAAGATGTTGTTTGTGTTCTGCAAAAAACCATCGCGGATCGCCTCACAAGCGATCTTATCACTTTGCCGACAGCTGCTGCGACCAGGAAAGAAACGCCGGTCAAACAAACACAATAAAGCAGTCTCAATCATGATAAATCACTCCAGCAATCTCGAACCCACCTATCCCTGAAGGATAAGATCAGCCGAATGAACACAGGGACGCATGGCAATCTTAAAGGGCGAATTATCTGGCGAACTTTTCTTTGCCTGTGTCTTGCCATTCTAGGCAGCATTTTATATCTGGGAACATGCGGCTTCCCAAGCTGGTTGTTGACAATGGCAATGGAGCGGATTGATCGCGGCCCCTATCATTTGGAAGCGGATGCGCTAAGATTGGATGCGCTAAACGGATTTGCGCTTGAGAATGTGCATGTCTACAGGAAAAAGGTCATAGGACCTTCTGCGCTCGATGCTCACCGGGTCGCTGTGCGCATCAGCCCTCTCGCATTCATGCGTGGAGATTTCGTTTTGCGCGAAGTGACAATAAGCGACGGAGAGATTCGCCCGTTCCTTGCAGCCGGGCCGGAGAAGACAGCCCACGACAATGTTTTTTCCGGACAAAATGCCGCTTTTCGCATCGCCGTGGAAAACTGCCGGATTCTTGGTGTGAACGTTGAGTCAATGTCCTGCAAATTCCGCGCGGACGAATCCCTCGTCCGATTTGACGAAGTGCGCGCAACGTTAATAAATAACGATATGCGCGGAACATTTTCCGGGGTAGCAGAATATGATGCGCACACAGAATTGTTCGATGCGAGGATCGCAACTCAGCTCGATCCTCATATACTTCTTCCGCTTATTTTGGAGTGCGATCTACCGTTCACCGCCGAGCTTGTTCAAAGGTTCAATTTCAAGAAATCGATCCCGGAGTGTAACGTGCACATTATCAGGCAGTGTGGAAGCAATAGCGAAATCTCTGTAGATGGGCAGTTCAGGATGCAAAACGGCTCTTACATGGCGGTTGATCTTCTGAGAGCTGACGGCAATGTGCATCTGGATCTCTCCGACACAAACTCAACAGTCGACGTGCGTCCACTTTTCATAGCGCGAAGCGAGGGGACTGCCGCTGGAGGATTCACGGTTGATATGGACAAAAGCAATGTCCAATTCGATGCTGCATCAAGCATAAATCCATCAGCTCTGCTACGGATGGCTGGCGTATTTACGAACGACGAAATGGATGTTTTTCATTTCAATGGACCGGTGAACGCATATGTCAGCGGTGTCGCGAGCTATGACAATATTGCTGGCACCGATTTCAGAGGCACCATCAAGGCAAGCAATATGGAAATTGGCCCATTTAATGTGGATAAATGCTCGTTTGGAATGAGCATGCTTGGCAACACCAACACGGTTTACGACATTAACGGGCTGGCTTACGGAGGAAATGTGTCTGGCTCTGCAGAGTTCGTTGCGCCATTGGGAACGGGCACCGACACAACATATTCCATAACGGGTAAAATCAAGGATGCCGATCTTGGCAAAATCCTGAACCTGATGAAAGGTGAGCACTCAGAGTATAATGGCAAACTAACCGGCAACATCGAGATAGGAGGCATCCTGGGCGGTGGCAACGGCAGGACTGCTCACGGCGAGGGCCGTATTGGAATCAAAGACGGCAGGGTCTTCATGATGCCAGTTTTCGGCGGCTTGTCCCACATCATGACCAGGGTCATACCTGGACTGGATTTCGTATTGCGACAGACCGACGCTGACGCTGATTTTACCGTCCAGAACGGCGTGATTCACACTGATCAGGCCCGAATTGAAGGAGACATTCTCAGCATGACGGGCCGTGGAGATTACCACATTGACGGCAAGCTCAATTTCGATGTTCGTCTCATGTTTCTGAAACCGAAGACCTTGGGCAGCAAAATGCTTGATGTCTTGCTTTATCCGATAAGCAAGCTGTTCGAATTCAGACTTCGTGGGACCGTTGACAATCCAGATTGGTATCCCGTCAACTTCTCGAAGGATGTTCTTGAGACTCTCCACCTATCCGACAAGAACAACCCGCCGCCATGAAGTTTCACATCAAAACATATGGATGCCAGATGAACGAACGCGATTCCGAGGCTGTCAGCATGCTCATGTTGCGGCACGGCTTCACCAAGGCTTCGAGCGAGGCAAGCGCCGACATCGTTATTGTGAATACGTGCAGCGTGCGGGGCAAGGCTGAAGACAAGGCGCTCGGCAAACTTGGACTGCTTGCAGCCGGCAAACGTGACTCGCCAGGAAGAATTGTAGGTGCAATCGGTTGCGTGGTCCAACAATTGAAGGGTGACATTCGCCGCAAAGTGCCTGGGCTGGATTTTGCCGTCGGAACACACAGGATCGGCACACTGCCTGAAATCATTGCGCTAGTCATGGATGGCAAGGGTCCCATTATCGACACCGGCGAGGATCGCGTGCACGAATCGAATCTTACTCTTCATCCCGAGGGCGGCATCTCCGCCTTCGTTAATATCCTCTATGGCTGCAACCGCAGATGCACATACTGCATTGTGCCAGCTGTCCGTGGCCACGAATGGAGCCGGCCCGCGACAAACGTCATTGATGAGATAAGGCAATTGGTGTCTGCTGGAGTCAGGGAAGTCACCCTTCTTGGACAAAGCGTGATGTCGTATGGCCGCGCAAACCAGGTGTGGCCCGAGTCACACAGGTCGCCTTGCGGATTCAATGAACCTCTGCCCCGCCTGCTGGAAGCTGTTGATGCTGTGGACGGAATCAAAAGACTTCGATTCACATCAGGGCATCCCTCCGGCTGCACTGAAGAGCTGGCAAGGGCAATGTCGGAATTGCCCTCGGTATGCGAACATCTCCATTTACCCCTCCAGTCCGGATCAGACCGCATACTTGAGATGATGCGCAGAGGGTATATTTCCAATGATTACAGAAAGGCCATCGAATGCCTGAGAAAGCGTGTGCCTGACATTGCCCTGACAACCGACATCATTGTGGGTTTCCCAAGCGAAACTGAAGAAGACTTCGATATGACGGTGAGATTCATGGATGAAATCGGGTTCGACAATGCATTCGTCTTCAAGTACTCTCCCCGTCCTGACACTGCCGCAGCAGGCTGGCATGACAATGTTCCGGCGAAGACGAAAATGCACAGAAATAAAGTCCTTCTCATCGAACAGGACAAACGAGGGCTGGCAATTAACGGCAGGCTGATCGGACAAGAAATGGAAGTATTGGTCACAGGTACAAGTCTCCGTAATTCTTCGCGCTGGACTGGCCGAACGAGAAGCAACAAGATCGTAATTTTCGATCAGATCGGTGGGTGCGAGCGTGGCGACCTTGTAAAGATCGGGATCGAGAGGGTCGGCGAGCAAACACTCTACGGAAAATGCAATGAGTGACTTGGCAAAACTATCATTGGCAATCGGGTGTACCCTGGCCGCACTGTGCGCGCCGTGCGTGTTAAGTCCAAAGTCCGCAGGGGAGTGGATTCGACGCTTTCCACGAAACAGGCTTGCTGCGTGGATTCTAACCACGATTGATATCGTCTGGATTGCATGGCTCATTTTCCACCTCAACATAGGGCGCGTTGAAGTGCCCATCCTTAACAGAGTTGTTGATTTTGAGGCGCTTAAGGGATGGCTTTTTATACTTACACCGACGGCGTTATTCCTGATTGCTCAATTCATGGATGAACTGCTCGCGACTCGGGCTCTTGGCGGATTGCTGCTTCTGCTGCCGGCACCATTGCTGACTTTGTCCCGCTGGCATGAATCGCCTTATCGGCTTGTGATGGTGGTACTTGCATATATTATGGTAGTTGTGGGAACAGCGCTTGTGCTGAATCCTTATTTATTCAGAAAGATGAGCAGTCGCTGTTCTCAGGATGAGGAACTCTGCCGGACAGTTGGGACAATCGGCATGACATTTGCAGCATTTATCATTTTTCTTGCCGCGAAAATATATTGATATGCCGATTAATTTTCGCGCGCAGTTGTAGCAGGCGCCACTGCTCCGCCTTCTGCTGTTCCACGGTCTCCAAACAACAAGTTCAACTCCGTGTCTGGTTTTCCTCCAAGATCAAGAGACTTTCTGTATTGTTCCACCGCTCCCTCCGTATCCGGCGGCGCGCTCAGCCTCAACAACTGCGAAATATCGTAGTGGGCTTCCGCGAGATTCGGATTAAGTTCAAGTGCCCGTTTCACTTCTTTTGTCGCATCGTCAATTTTCCCCAATCCAAAACATGCAGCGCCCAAGGCGAGATGAGCAACGGTGTTTGAAGGGGACTCCCTCACGAGCTGAGCTAATAGATATACTGCATCTGTAAACATGCCTGCCTGACATTGCACGATGCCTGTCATCAATCGCAGCGATTGGTTGTCCGGATCTGCCCGTAATCCTTCCATGAGAACCGAGCGCGCCTGCTCTGCATCTCCACTCTCCAGAAGAGATTCAGCATCAGACTTGATTTTGGCAATGTTCACGGGCTCGCGTTCCATAGCAACGCCCTGCGTCGAAAGAGGCGTCTTCTCCAGCCCGCTCCCATCAACCTCAGATCCGACAGCTTCCACGGAATTTGTCGTGGATGGAACTGCCGAGATATCCACTTTCTTGAGGAGGGCATCGAGCTGATTGTTGCAGTACGCGATTCTGAATTTTACAACTCCCGATGACCACGACGGATATCTTCTGGAGAGCCCCATATACTGTGTTAGCGCCTCCCTGTACAGGTTCACCGCTTCCGCAACTTTATCGCCGTCCCTTGCTGTGTCCGCCGACTGCAACGTTTCATACGCCTTCTCGAATTGCGACGACGCGCTGGTATCTGTTGCAGCAGTGACCGTCGCTCCAGCATCGAAGAGCATCACGCAAACAGCCGATATTATGACGAAGATTCTCATGATTTGCATTCCACACGCTTAGCGAACGGTTCGGACTCTATGCCTTTTTCAACGTTCTTATCAAGCCCCGATTCTTTATGAATCTGGAGTTTTGAGTATTTCGGACCAAACTGACCAGCCATTTCGGAAATAAGTTTTACTTCAAGGCGGGACGGCATATGATGGCTCGGTGCCGGCGCCCGGTTTGACAATCAAACAGCGCTCAAGCGAATGACAAGGATTTCTTTGCTTGCAGTTCCAGTGCCCATGCCCTATTTTCTGCAACTGTCATGGAGGAAAGTCATGTTGTCAGTAATGTTAAAATCGAAACTTCACAAGCTCACGGTGACTCGATCAGAACCCGATTACGAGGGAAGTCTGGGAATTGACGCCAACCTAATGTCTGCTGTCAAGCTGTTGCCATATGAGAAGATCATGGTCGCTAACGTTGACAACGGCAAACGGTTTGAGACATACGCCGTACCGACTGAAGCCGGCTCTGGAACCATCTGTCTCATGGGCCCGGCAAGCTACCAAGGCGCTGTCGGAGACAAGATAATAGTATTTTCATTCGCACTGGTATCGGAGGACGAGGCTGTGCATCACAAACCGCTGATTATCGTTCTGGGGAAGGACAACAAACCCATCACGCGCCTTAAGGAAACCTAGGCGATCTTCAGACTTCGGGCTATCGTATCGGGCACATCGCGCTGCTGAATCACCATGTTCTTGGTGATCTTGACATTGCAGTCCTTCACACCCTTTGGCGCCTCGAACATCACTTCCAGCATCATTCTCTCAATGATGGATCTCAGCCCCCTGGCGCCCGTCTTTCGCTTTATGGCAATGTTCGCCATCTCCCGCAATGCCCCGTCTGCGAAGCTCAGGTTTATACCTTCCATCGCCAACAATTTCTGATACTGGCGAACCATGCTATTCTTGGGTTCTACTAAAATCCTCACAAGCTCATCTTCGCTGAGATTCGCCAGGGATGACACTATCGGCAAACGTCCCACAAACTCTGGAATTAATCCATATTGGACCAAATCCTCGGGTTCCACCTGTAACCCCGGAACACCGCCTGCACCGAAGCGAGCAGCATTTTGCGGTTGATCAATAAATCCCATCGTATGCCTTCCAATCCGCCGATTCACGATGTCATCGATACCGACAAAAGCCCCTCCGCATATAAAAAGAATGTGTTCAGTCTTCATTTCGATATATTTCTGTTCCGGATGTTTTCTTCCGCCACCGGGCGGCACTCTTGCCGTGGTGCCTTCCAGGATTTTCAACAGCGCCTGTTGAACGCCTTCGCCGGAGACATCTCGCGTGATGGAAACATTCTCCGTTTTACGGGCTATCTTGTCTATTTCGTCAACATATACGATCCCCATCTCAGCTCGTCCGACATCCATGTTCGCGTTCTGCAGAAGATACAGCAGGATATTTTCGACATCCTCGCCAACGTAGCCGGCTTCTGTCAGCGTAGTTGCATCGGCGATGGCGAACGGAACGTCGAGTAGACGGGCGAGCGTTTTAGCCAGAAGGGTCTTACCCGTTCCTGTCGATCCGATAAGAAGAATGTTACTCTTCTCTATTTCCACACTGGCATACGGATCGTCCTTCGAGAAATGTGATTCCTGGAGTAGTCGCTTATAGTGATTGTGAACGGCAACGGACAACACTTTCTTCACATAGTCATGGCCGATGACGTATTGATCCAGAAACTCCTTGATCTCGTGCGGCTTGGGGACCTTGAGGTCCTTGGTCCGATCAGCCTTGGTGCCTTTTATCTCACCGCCCATGTTGGTGTTGCAAATCTGGACACATTCGTCACAGATATTTACACCGGGTCCAACAAGCAGTTTCTTCACTTCCTTCTCTTGTCGTCCGCAGAATGAACAGTTTTTTGAACGAACCATTACTATTTGTCCTTTTCCTTATTCTCTGGCTTCCTGCTCTTGACAACTTCGTCAACCAGACCATATTCCTTTGCTTCATCCGCAGACATGAAAAAATCCCGATCAGTGTCCTTGGCTATGGCCTCCAGCGGTTTGCCCGTATGAAAGGCAAGAATTTCATTCAGCCTGTCGCGCAGCCTGAGAATTTCCTTTGCCTGGATGCTTATATCGGCAGCCTGTCCTTCAACCCCGCCCCATGGCTGATGAATCATGATACGCGCATTCGGCAATGCAAAACGTTTTCCTTTTCGCCCTGCCGCAAGAAGCACAGCCCCCATGCTCGCCGCCTGGCCAATGCAGTAAGTCGCAACGTCGCACTTCAGGAACTGAATTGTGTCGTATATGGCCATGCCTGCGGTTACGGAACCGCCAGGACTGTTGATATACATGCTAATGTCCTTTTCCGCATCCTCTGATTGGAGAAACAACAACTGTGCCACGATTAGATTGCTGACCTCATCACCAATGGCTGTTCCAATGAAGATTATCCTGTCTTTCAGGAGGCGCGAAAATATGTCGTAGGCCCGCTCACCCCTGCCCGTTTGTTCAACAACTATAGGTATCAATGCCTGATCCATCTCTTTCATGTTATGCAACTCCTAGTTCTTGATCTTGGCGTTTTCCAAAAGGAAATCGAGCGTTTTCTCGCCGCGCAAATCGCTCTTAAGCCTTTCTATACCGTTTGCCTTTTCCAGATCCGCCGTCAGCCGTTCAGGCGTCATTCTATATTGCAAGGCCATCGCTTTGATGCGTTCGGATACTTCGCCGTCGGATGTGTTAATCTTCTCCTCGTCGGCAATCCTGCTAAGAATATAAGAGAGTTTTACTCTCTCCGTGGATGAACGCGTTGCCGCCTTCAGTATTTCACCTTTCTGTTCGCCTATCTGTTTTTCCGTGGCGCCCTGCGCCGTGATGCGCTGCAGAATGCTCCTGATCATGAGTCTTGTTTCCTGCTCCACCAACGATTGCGGAAGCTCGAAATCAGTGTTCTCAATGAGAAACTTTCCTATCTCATCTTTCTGCTGCTCGATGGTGTTTCGCTTGGCTTCGGCAACAAGATCATCGCGTATTCTTTCACGCAGCGCACTTTCTGACTCCATCTCGATCTTCTTCAGGAAATCCCCGTCAATCCTCGGAATAGTTTTCGCCCGCACCGCCTTGACAAAAACGCTGTAAGTGGCCTTCTTGCCAGACACGGCCGCGACATGGTAGTTCTCCGGGAAGACGACTTCCACATTCCTGTTCTCTCCAATGCTGGCACCCGTCAATCCCGACACAAAACCTGGCAGAAATTCGGGTTCGCCCAGCAGCACCCAGAAATCTTTTCCAGCCCCCAGATCTCCTGCATCTCCAGCCAGTTCTTTGATCTTCTTGCCATCGCACGAGCCTTCATAGTCAATCTGTACGAGATCGTCTTTCTTAGCGGTCCGATCTTTCACCTCTTCAAACCGCGCAAAACTCGACAGAAGGCGGTTCAGAGCGTCCTCGACATCTTTGTCCTTAACTTCGACCTGATTCCCCTTCAGGGAAATCCTCTTGTACTTCGGCAATTTAAATTCGGGGGACACATCAATAGTGACATTGAACACCAGCCCGTCTTCCTTCTTGAACACCATGTCGCGCACATCCACCACGGCGACCGGCTGAATATCCTTCTCACGCAGCGCCTCACGATAAAAACGCGGGGCAAGCCGTTCCTCTGCCTCCTTCTCAATATCCTTCATGCAATGCTTTTCGACGACATTCAACGGGGCCTTTCCATATCGGAACCCCGGAATATTAACGGCCTTGGCAAAGGTCTTGATAATCTCCCCATAATCCCCAGCCACAGCATCCGGCGGAACGCTCACATGCAGCACCTTTCTGCATGGACCCGCATCCTCAAGTCTTACCTTCATCCCATCTACTCCTTCATCGCCATCAGAAACTCGGCATTGCTCTTTGTCTTCTTTAAACGGTTAACGATCATCTCCATTGCTTCCACGGGAGGCACTCCGTTGATCGCCCTTCTTAATATCCATATTCGACTCAATTCGTCGGGATGCAGCAAAAGCTCTTCTTTACGAGTGCCTGATTTCTCGATGTTTATCGCAGGGAATATGCGCTTGTCAACCAGTGTGCGATCGAGACACAACTCCATGTTGCCTGTTCCCTTGAACTCCTCGAAAATAACGTCATCCATCCTGCTGCCGGTCTCGACCAGCGCCGTCGCAATAATCGTGAGACTGCCGCCGTGCTCGATGTTTCTAGCAGCGCCAAAAAAACGTTTTGGTTTATGGAGCGCGTTTGCATCGACACCGCCGGAAAGAATTTTACCGCTGTGCGGCTGCAGTGTATTATACGCGCGCGCCAGCCTGGTAATGCTGTCCAGCAGAATGACAACATCCTTGCCACACTCAACCATTCGCTTGGCCATCTCTATGACCAGCTCCGCGACTTGCACGTGACGCTCAGGCGCCTCATCGAAAGTTGAACTCAGCACATGCGCCCGCGTGTTGCGTTCCATATCCGTGACTTCCTCGGGCCGCTCATCGATCAACAGTATCACCAGATAAACATCAGGGTGATTGGCCGAGATGCTATTTGCAATCTTCTGGAGAAGCACAGTTTTGCCAGTCCTGGGAGCGGCGACAATCAGCCCCCGTTGCCCCATTCCTATTGGCGTAAACACATCCATAACGCGCATCGCAATCTCATCAGCCGCAGTCTCCAGACGTATGCGCTTGTCTGGAAAGAGAGGGGTCAGATTCTCGAATGGCACTTTGTGGCGCGATTTTTCAGGGTCGTCATCATTGACGTTGATCACTCTCAGCAACGCGAAAAATCGTTCTTTATCCTTCGGCTCTCTGATTTCTCCCTCCACAAGATCGCCCGTCCGAAGCGCGAATCGCCTGATCTGCGATGGCGACACGTAGATGTCCTCCGGGCAGGGCAGATAATTGCTGTGCGGTGATCGAAGGAAACCGAATCCATCTGCGAGAATCTCAAGGATTCCCTTGCTGTACATTGTTCCAGCTTGCCGGGCGTGTGCCTTGAGGATTTCAAAAATCAGTTCGTGTTTGCGCAACGCTCCGAGATCAACAAGACCGAAAGAATCAGCCATCTTGTGAAGCTCAGGAACTGCTTTATTCTGCAGATCGAACAGACTGAGAGCATTCTTGTCCTTCATTTCCTCTCGTGCGCGTTGCATCTGTTGATCGCCTTCGGCATTGGTGCCTGCGGCGGGAGCGGTGCCGCTCGGGCGCACAGAACCGTCACCAACGTTCTGCATATCCCTGACAGACTCATGACCTCCGCTTCTTTCATGATTGACTACGCCACGGATCTGTCGTCCGCGTCTGCCGGCATTCATATTTCTGGGTCCCATATTCACGTCTCCGCTATACTCCCTGTTTCTTCTTGTTTATTATCCAAGTCACTTCCTCCTCGGTGCTGCCATTTTGTGTCACGCAATCAACCATTTTCATTTCCCGCATAGAAAATCAGCCCTGCAGCACTTGTAATGGTGTGTACTAATTGACAAATAGCTCAGGCTGCATCAAATCCGCTACCATAGAGTCAAACTCGAGTTCGCGAAACAATTCAATAAGCCGCCCCCTGTCTCCATCGCGCACCTTCAGGAGATCCCAGGAAAGCGAAAACTCCAGATCGCGCTTGAGTTTCACCAGTTTCATATTCCTCAAAATTATATCATGGCTACTCCGGATTGAGTCCGCAATTTTCCCCTTGGGAAGGGTGTCAATACGCGAAAGCATATCCATGACTGACTCGTATTCTTGCAACAATCGGGATGCTGTCTTTGGCCCGACACCAGGGACCCCGGGAATATTATCCGAGTTATCCCCAATCAGAGCCAACCAATCGACAATCTGCGAAGGCCAGACGCCCGTTTTCCCTTTCACCTCATCCGGCCCCATCGAATTCAGATTGCCCGAAACGGGAACCACTCTGATTTTATCTGTCACGAGTTGATACAGATCCTTGTCGCCAGTCGCGACAAGAACACGATCTGCGTTTACTGTCATTTTCGTCGCGATGGACGCGAGGATGTCGTCCGCCTCCTGTCCATTTTGTCTAATCCAAGTCACACCCGATCTATCCAAATACTCCTCTGCGACTGGGATTTGCTCCTTCAAAGCCTGAGGCGTTGCCGGACGTTGCGCTTTGTACTGCTCAAGCAACTCCAGTCTGCTCTCCGGTACTCCACCATCGAATGCAACCACCCAGTGCGTAGGCTTAAGAACGCTCCGAAGCTGGCTCATCATTCTAACAAAACCGAACACAGCGTTTGTCGGGCGGCCCGACTTTGTGGAGAGTGACTGAATCGCGTAATAGGCCCGATACAGAACCGCCATACCATCAACAAGAATCAGAGTACTATTCATCAACAACAAGACTGACCGCGATTTACCCCTTGCAGTATTTCGCTCTTAACTCTCTTACTATCAAGCATTGTGCTACGGAGTTGACGGAGCATCAGGCAGCGGGGCAGCCGGTAGAACAGGTCTGCCCGCTGGATCCACAAGGCGCGCCGTCACGAATATCAATAGGTTTCGTTTATCACTTGCGTCAATCTTGCTGCGGAACAGGCGGCCCACCAGCGGAAGATCACCCAGGAACGGAATCTTGTCATCGGTTGTAGATCTAATCTCATCAATCAATCCACCCATGACGACGGTCGCTCCATTGTAAATAGAAATACTGGTTGTAACGGCCCGAGTATGGAAGAATGGTTGCTGCATTGACAGAACTTCGGTGTTTCCTTGTTGATCGGTGTATGTCGTGCCGTATTCCTTCCAATCAGGATCTGTTACCACCTCTGGAGACATTGTTAGAGTGATCATACCCTCAGCGCTCACCTCGGGCTGGACCTTGAGAATCACACCAACCTCACGCGTCTCAAAGCCACCTGGCTCGACGACACCGCCTATGATATAAGTGCCACCGTTCGGCGTCGAACCGGTGATGGGCGTTACAGTGAACTCAGTCGGATATATGTATTCCGTTACAACTTTAATTGTGGCTTCCTGACCTGACTGAGTTGTCACCTTTGGGGCCGACAGAAGATCCGCATCGCCTTTCTGTTCGAGCGCATGAATTACAAGCGACAGTTCAGGATTCGTGAGTACGCTGGAGAGTGTCGCAATATTGTCAGCAACCGTACCCCCACCGCCAGTGCCTCCAGCCAAGGATGTGGCTGCGGTAGGCGTGGTGTTGGCGAATCTGAGACCGCTTGTGATACCGCCATTGCCGCTGTTGGCATTCATCTGTATCCTTGGAACTGCGCCGATTACGCCACTGGCGCCTTTTTGCTGGGCAATCTCCCAATTGTCATTCAGAAGCCATTCAAAACCCAGAGAGTTCATCTCTGTCTGACGAACCTCAACGAATCGGGCCTCAATTTCAACCTGAGTAGGTACAACGTTGAGTTGCGCGAGTATCTTCTCGAAAATCGTTAGGTTGTCGGCAGTGTTGGCCACAACAATTTTTGCGATGCTGGGAATATACTTTATCTTGGATCCTTCTGGCCATGGAACACCCATGCCTTCAAAGAATTCCTTCCAATCAGTTCTTTCGAGTTCAGCAGATTGCGATCCTAGTTTCTCGGGTTCGTTCCCCCCTTTTCCAGTTGGCTTACCAGCCTCTTCGGATAACGTCTTTATCTTAGCATCTACAGTCGGAAGAACATCATACGTTCTGGTGATAATTGCGCCGTCTGGGAAATTCTTTGGCACAATCATAACCACAGTGTCATCGATGCGATACTTCAAATTGGCCACAGATGTCACTATCTTGAGCGCCTCCAGCAAGGATATATATCTGGCGCTGAAGGTGATCAGTGGCACGTCGACTGGACTTGCCGCTGCGGATGCGGGTTCTGCTGCTCCAAGCGTTGGTTCGGCAGAAGGCGGAGGAGCGCCAGCACCGGTACCAAGGTTCAATATAATATTAACGCCTTTCTTGTCTTCACTTGCTTCGCTTTCGTCATACTCTACGCTCGCCGATTGAAGGAATGTGACTACATCGTTGATGTTGGCCTGGCGAAAGTCAATTTCGCGTATTTTAATCTTATCCATTTTTTCAAGAATCCGCGTTCTATCAGTGTCAACAGTTCTAGTCGGTGTGGATTGCGCCCCGCCTGGTGCGCCGACTTTCTCCATGAGCCCGTAATCACGAGGATTCCAAGTCTTTCGGGCATCAACCATCATTTTCGTTCGCGTCGCATCCAACTCCACTGATGCAGCGTCATATCGTTTCTGGTTAACCTTCTCCAACAATCTTATGGCCTCTGTGTTGTAGGGATCTCTCTTAAGAACGCGTTCGTACATATCCTGCGCATTGTCGAGTTCGCCACTGAGAAAGTATTGTCTGCCTTGCGATAGCAGCTCAGCAATCGTCTTTTGCTTCTCTTTAAACGAGTCTTCCTTCCATCGCATCGGCGGAGCAGTGACCTTTTTCGGCGGCGGCTCTTTCAGTTCCATGTCAATGGACACGATCAATTTTTCTGCATTCGGATAACGCTCTTCCAGCGCCCTGTTTGCCTTCTGCCGCGCACCGTTCAGATCGCTGTTTCTTCTCAAAACCAATGCCCATTTGTAATAGGATTCTCCCAGCCCTTTCTTGGCCATTTGCTGTTCGACCTCGGTTCCGGATCGTCCGCCAAGGTATTTTTTCGCTTCGTCGAAAAGCTTGGCGGCAGACTCATAGTCGCGTCCTTCCAGCGCCTTTTCAGCTTCTTTCAGGCTTTCTTTCGCATGTTCTTCAAGCGCCTGTCTTCGCAGTGACTCTTCCATCATCACATTCCCAAGCTTTGGCGATAAGCCCGTCGCAGGTGATGCGGCGGGGGTGGCTGCGGCATGGGATGCATTCTTGATCTCAGGTTCTTCGGCGACCGCCTGTTGCACTGGCTTTGATGCTTCTGGCGCTGGAGCCTTCTCGATGCCGGCAGAGACGGCGTCTTTAAATGCCTCGTCTGCTACTGCGTCGCCAGCCTCATTCACAGTGTTGGTCTCAACTTTCTTGGCGGGCGCCGCGGCGGGAGCAGGCGTCTCTGGCTGTGGTTCCATTTCCTTTTCAATATTCGCCTCGACAGAGCCCTTGGCGGGCTGCTCCGCTGCGGGAGTTGATAAATCGCCGTTTACTGCAGCATCAACCGACACTGTCTCAGCGGCAACGGCGCTGCCCTCATCCGGCTGTTGAGCTTGTGCAATTGGGATTATCGCTGCGAGAAAGAACAACACGATCGCTGGACATAGTTTATTGAGAATCATGGCGGGCTTTCTTTGAAGGTAAGTTAAGGGCAGAGTCATCTATCTGTCTCCGGAGATTTCTTCGTTTCGAATTCAAGAGTTTTCCGGACCGTGAAGTCCTTGTTATCGTCAGCGCGACGTATTAGTACACTTTGATCTTCCATGTCAATCTTAATTACGGTATACTTTGGTTTTTTGTTCTTCCACTTCAATTCCACGCTGTCATCCTGATGCACAGTGTATTCGCTCTTATCGAGTTCCAGTGTGATTCTTGCTTTTAACTCTTTCCACACAACTTTTTCTCCCTTCGTCAACGGGATAAGCTTGTCACCTCGTTGCAAGGTCAACACAGAAACATCAACAACCTGCGTTCCAATGCCTGGGATAAAACGGTTTGTGAATTGAGGCACATAATTCACGACTTTGAAATCTTCCTTGTCAACTTCCTCGTTCATCTTGACAAAATATGTCTTTTTGTCGTCCTTGAGATTGATCTGGAATTGATAGACTCCATCGGGAAGGGTTGTAACAGCCTTGAATCTCAGCTTGAATGGCTCGGGAATTATTTCATCCAGACGCAATAACGATTCAAGGGTGGGATGACTTTGGGGATCGGTAGGATCAGTTCCGGCCTGATACTCAAAAAGGTTGCTGAAGCCGTCTCCATCGATATCTTTATCAGCGTCAGACGCATCGAACGGATCAAGCCCATATTGCAGCTCCCACCAATCCGGCATCCCATCGCCGTCGCTGTCCCTTAGCTTTTCCATTGGAATCGCAGGTTGCTTGGCCATACAGAATGGGCACGTGAGAGCGAAGTATGGGATAGGCCGTCTGCAATCCACACACCAGACTCTCGTTTCAGGAACAAACAGCGTGTTGGTCCACTGGACAGGAGCAAGCTGAAACGGCTTCATAACTTTCTTTGCCGCATTGTTCAGTAATTCACTGTTCACTGGGGCAACAGTGGGATGCTCTATTTTTATGTTTTGCGTCCATTTATCAAAACTCTTTTGCTCGCCATTCATCATACCAATTCTGACAGCAAGATAGAGCAGCGACAAAAGCAATCCCATGAGAATGAAAATCGCAACAAGTTTGTCGTATTGAGACTTAAACCACGATTTTATACCGCCCATACCCATTATGATCTCACTCCACGTTGAATTTGTAAGCGTCAACCGTCAATCTGACCTTCATTGGTTTCTCGATACTGACTCCGCACGCCATGCGATCTTCTCGAGATACAGCCATCGCGGCCGTCCTTGTCACGACGCCTGTGCCTCGAGGAGGAGCCAAGTCCGCCAATTTGGGCTCATTTTCCTCATGCGACTTTGGCTTTGCGGCATCCAGAACATCCGGCCCGTCCTTCTCAAGTTTGATACTGCTGATTACCATGAACATCTTGCTGGTTGAGATATTGTTTAGAATGCCGAGCAACGCGCTTTCCTTCGCTTTGAAATCTATTACAAAATGAAGTTTGCTGAACAACTGCCTCTGTTTTTTATCGGCGGAAACGTTGACAACACCAGCCTGGCCACTTTTGACATCGACATCGTCCTTTGTAATCTTGATTATCTCTTTGGCCTTCTCCCTGAAAATTATATCGCTAAGAGTCTCCACAACAATCAACTGCTGAGACAGCAACGGGAGCTCGTCGGGTGGTGGCAATTTGCTATCCTTGTCGCAATAACGGTCAAATCCAAAAGCGAAATTTGCCGGCAAAATTGTCCCGCTTTGTTTAGCCTGATCAATCATCTCGCTTCTTTTGGCGTAAAGCAAATCCATGAAAGTTGAAGGCGTTATATTGGCGATCGGCTGCACCTCGCCCTCTCTAAGCTCGGTCATCAACTTCCCAAAGCTGCTACGCAATTCAGCGACATTCCTTTTCTCGGTCTCAACATTATCTCTTGATGGAAATGGATTACTCTTATGCAGATCCACAAGAGCATTCTTCGATTCTTCCAATCGCTCGTCTGCCTCTTGAAGCTGAATCTTGCCACGGTAGAGCAGAAAGCCGCTCAGCATAACCATCAAAACGGCTGCGAGTCCGCCGCTTATAATAAGAATATTCTTCTTCAGTGTCATTTGGACCTTTCCGATCCGGTGGTTTTGTCCACTTTGATCGGCTTCTTCAAATCCATAAGGATCTTACAGTCGCGAGAATAAGCTTCGCTACCGGGCGCAGGCATGGCGGTGATCTCGGTCTTATCCGTAAAATGTCCGGATTTTCTCAGCCTATCCCGGAAAACTTCAAAAGCCGTCGGAGCGCCTGGAGGTGTTTTCAGTTTGTCGTCAAACCCGGTGGCCCTTATCTCCACTTGCGTCATCTGATTGCTGGAATTGACCACAGGCTGTATTGACGTCAACCACATTCCATCCAACATGCACGAATGAATCGCGTCGATGATCTCAATCCACTCTGTTCTCTGGGTGATCACAGCAAGTATCGTATCGGCCTTTTCCTGAACGGCCTTCTTCTCTTCCATGACCTTGTGCAAATCATCCGATGTCGTACGCAGATCGGCGATACGTTGATCCACGCCTTGGGCCCACTCATTACGGAAATTGCGTGTTTTGTAAGTGTACGCCATCCAACACAGCAGCGTTAGCACAAGCCCGGAGGCCGCCAAGGCAAAGAATGGCTGTCGTTTCCGGAAGACTTTTGTAGCAACCAGATCGGGTGGCAACAGGTTGATCTCAACCGGACATTTTAGAGCCTTCCGCAACGCCAAACCGGCGACTTCCCCCAGAAGCTGCATGTCAGCCGCAACGCGTTCTGAAGACACTCCGCTTCCGACTGTTATGTTCATAAATGGATTCAGATACTCGACATCCACTTTGAGCTTTTCCTTAAAGAATGTGTCCGTATGAGGAATGACAGAAGATCCGCCAGTCAACAACACCAAGTCCGGCGCTTGCCCGCCCTGTTGACTTCTATAGAAATTGATCGAACGGTTAACCTCGGCATGCAATCTTGTGATGACATTCCGGACGATCTTCGAGACCCGATCTGCAATCTCTCCCTCCGGACCGGCCGAAACGCCTCCAAATGCCACGAATGCATGAGCCAGTTTCATCTCCTCAGCATCTTTAAAGGAGAGATCAAACTCCTTCATAAGCTCTTGCGTTATTGCGTTTCCTGCGACAGGAATGCTTCTGCTGAAAATCCTGTCCTTTTCGACGAAAACCAGATTTGAGGATCGAGCCCCTATATCAAGAACCATTGTGCATCCATTGAGATCAGGATAGTTGTAACGCACTGTATTGTACAATGCCATTGTCGCCACATCAACAATCTCGGGCTCCAATCCTGCTGCTTGAACGCAGTCGGTCAATCGCTTGACATTTTCTATTTTGACGGCGGCCAGCATGACATTCATGCCACCATCTTCATCAACGCTGATCAACTGATAATCCCACACTACCTCCTCAATTGGGAACGGCACATTCTGCTCCGCCTCATACTTGACAATTTCGATAATCTTATCGCGCGTCACAGGAGGCAGCTTGACATATCGTGGAAACACCGCCTGCCCCGAGACCGTCATAAGGAGGGGTGCCGGCTTGATGTTATTCCGATGCATTACATCGCGGATCGTGGAGACAATGTATGCGGACGAGTCGAGATCCTTTTCAGGTTCAATGCCCAACTGTCCTATGCCATAATTTATCAGTTCAGGCACACCGGACTTGCTGGCCGAAAACTCTGCAATCGCCAGTTTGCTGGCTCCAACATTGAGCGCTAGGACGCGATTCTTAGAACTTGCCACTACCTGATTACCTCATAATCGTCAATATTAATCAAGGCGAACGGAGACTGGGATCTGTCAAGCAGGCAACCTTCCCTCGTGACAACTTTAGTCAAATCTTTCTTCCACCAGTCTTTTGCAATTTTTTCATCACGAGCCATATCAGCGTCTTCGGCGATGATTTTCCCGCCAACACTTATCTCAACGGCAACCGCAACGATGGGGCCGTATCGTTTCAGAGTTGTTGGACGCACGTACATTGTTGCCGAGTGTTCCTTGCCTTTTTCAATGTCAGCATAACGAACCGTGTTCTTATAGAGGCTGTACTCTCCTTTGGCATCTTTTGAAAGCGCGTAAAATTGGAATGTCAATTCGTCAATCCATTCGGGGAAGGTGTCATACCGCTCAGTGATCTGAGCCCAAACCCCAGGCTGTTTTACGCTGGGATATCCATATACTGTCCTGTATTCCGGCGTCTTAACCAGACACTGCGCACCAGTACCGGACAGTTTTCGAAGACGCAAAATATCTGCCGTGTCGCCAGCGGCAGTCTTCCCTGTTTCCGCCGCCCCAGTTTTCGCGTATCCTCCCTGAGCAAAACTCCTCTCAGCATCAAGGACGCATACAGAGATGCACAATATGATCAGTGCTCTGACGAGGTTCTTCTTCACGGCGAATCTCCCTTCTATCTTCAAAGATTTCTCCCATCACAATCAACTAGCACCATCTGGAGCTGCAAAATTCCTGACCAGTATCGCCCATCACAAACTTTCTTCTGGGCTCAAAAACTATATGTTCAATCAGGAAAGAGATCAAAGCAAAAAAAGGAAAACTACAAAAGCCAAGATGACGACCGAAAAACACGGCATCGTACTCCACTGAGTCACAAGTGTTCGCATCACGACTTGTTGACCGTACATTCGGAACAAAACGATCTACAACCCAACAATCCCCGTCAGACATGCACTGATCCCATCGCAAAAGTTCTGCTGAACTTTCAGAACATCACACCTTGATCGACGATTGCTACCCGCCGCCAAGTTCACCGATAATCTTTATCATCGGCACGAACATAGCGATGACGATAGTGCCAACGATCAAAGCAAGAAAGATAATCATGATGGGTTCAATGATGGAAGTCAGCGCATCAACTGTCCGATCCACTTCGTCTTCATAGGTATCGGCGATCCTTGCCAGCATTTCCGGCAATGCCCCGGTCTCTTCACCCACATCCACCATGCTAACGACCATTCCGGGGAACACACCCGACGCCTCAAGCGGCATTGACATGTTATCTCCCTCTTTCACGCTGTCATGCACTTGCTGGATCGCCTTGGCGATCACTTCGCTTCCAGAAGTATCGCGCACGATGTTCAGCGCCTGCAGGATGGGCACTCCGGACGTCAGCAGAGTGCTCAATGTCCTGGCAAATCGAGCCACGGCAGTTTTGACAAACAGTTGACCGAACAGCGGCAGCTTCAAGTTGAATTTATCCACATAGAAACGTCCGGCCTCAGTGCGCTTAACGACCTTTGAAAGCACGATAATAATGACGACAACAGCGAGCATGTAGTACCAGCCCTTTTGGAAGGCAGTGCTAACGTTGATAACGAACTGGGTTAAAGCCGGCAACTGCTTGCCCTCCAGCAGGTCATCAAATATAGCTTTGAATTTCGGAATGACACTGACCATCAAGAATCCGGTAATACCTATGGCAAAAAACAGGACCACGATCGGATATACCATCGCGCTCTTGACTTTATTTTTTACACGCTCGGCTTTCTCCATGAACTCAGCCAGACGAGCAAGAACCACGTCGAGCACACCGCCGGCCTCACCGGCCTTTACCATGTTGACAAAGAGTTTATCGAAAATATGCGGATACTGCGAAAGTGCTTCCGAGAATGTGCTGCCACCTTCAACGGCTTCACCCATACCGCCAAGCGCTTCTCTGAGGGAAGTATTCTTCTCCTGTTTAAGCAGAATCCTCAGACCTTTCAAAAGAGGCAGCCCAGCCTGAACGAGAGTCGCCAGCTGGCGTGTGAGAACCATCAGGTGTTTCGGTTTGACCTTGGCACGGAGCAAACGCGATATCAGCGTTTGAGTCCCGGCTCTCCCGGCATTTGCGTCGGCGCGTTTCGAGGCTGTCTGAGCCATCGCCTTCTTCGCGCCGGCAGCGCCGAGTTCCATGACCTTTGTGGGAAAGAGGCTCTTCGCTCTAATGAGGCTTATCGCTTCAGATTGATTTTCGGCATCAAGCACACCTTCAGTCTCGCCGCCTTTCGCATCCATTGCGACAAATCTGAACCTCGCCATTGTATCCGTCCTCCAGAGCGCAATATCCAGAAAGAAAAGAAAAAGAACCTACTGCGATTTAGGGATTATCGTAAATCCCTGAGACAGGATACGCAAGGGAATTATTGAGGCGATCAGGGCTTGTTATCCTGAGTCCCTGTCTTCTGTTTCTTCTTACGTTCGCGAGGTTTGATTCCAACCCACTCGAGAAGCACCATTTCCGAACTATCGCTTTGGCGAGAGCCGATCTTCAGAATCCGAGTATAGCCACCCTGTCTGCCCTCGAATTGAGTGACAATTTCATCGAAGAGCTTTGTCACGTGTTTTTCCTGATGCAGCACCGTCAAGGCCGAGCGTCTGGCCGCTAACGTACCAGCACGCGCTACAGTCACAAGCTTCTCAGCGATACGACGCGCAATCTTGGCCTTCGCTAAAGTTGTTAAAATCCGCTTGTGTTCTATCAAATTGCACACAAGCGAAGATACAAGCGCTTTCCGATGTGACGGTGAACGGCCAAGTTTCGAAAATTTATTCCTGTGGCGCATAACGTTTCTTTCCTACAGCTCTTTGCTCTTGGGTTTCGTTTTCTCAACCAGATCAGGATCGAACGACATACCCAGTGTAAGCCCCAATCCCGTAAGTTTGCCTTTGATCTCATTAAGAGATTTCTTGCCGAAATTGCGGTATTTCAGCATTTCCACTTCGGTTTTTTGAGCAAGTTCACCAACAGTGGTGATGTTGGCGTTATTCAGGCAATTAGCAGCTCTGACACTCAGCTCTATCTCGTTCACGCTCATATTCAGTTTCCGCCGCAAATCTTCCCTCTCAGCATCTATCTGTTTCTCTGTTTCCTCGAATTCCACGATATCCTCGTCATAGTTGACGAAGACATCAAGATGATGCCTCAATATGGCGGCCGACATTGTCAAGGCATTCTCGGGTGTGACTCGTCCATCAGTCCATATTTCGAGGATAAGTTTATCGTAATCCGTGCGCTGGCCGACTCTCGTGTTCTCCGTTGTGAAGTTGACTCTTGTCACCGGAGAGAAAGACGCATCCAAGGGAATACGCCCTATTTCCTGATCGGGCTTCTTGTTCCATTCGGCCGGGCAAAAACCTCGACCAATATGTGCTTCCAATTCCATGTCCAACTTGGCATCGGCAGCCAATGTCGCTATGTGGAAGTCAGGATTCAAAATCTCCACGCTGTTGTCTTTCTGAATGTCACCAGCCGTGACATCGCATGGACCTTTTACCTGAATCCTTAGCGGTGGAATTTCCCGCACGTAACTTTTCAAGAGAACCTTCTTCAGATTAAGAACGACATCCATCACATCTTCAACAACACCTGGGATAGAACAGAACTCATGCTTTACCCCTGCCATCCTGACAGAGGTAATAGCAGCTCCTTCAATTGATGAGAGGAGCACCCGCCGGATCGAATTACCCAGCGTCCTTCCATATCCAACTTCAAATGGCTCCACAACGAACCGAGCATAAGTGTCGGTTGCGGTGGACTCTTCCTTCACAACCCTCTTGGGCATTTCGAATCTGCTAAGTCTTATCGGCATTTTTCAGTCCTTCCTGAACCGGAAACTGACCGCCCGGCTTCTATCCTATTTCGAATACAACTCAACGACAAGCTGTTCATCCACAACAGGAGCAATCTCTTCTCGCGTCGGGATACGAACTAGCTGGCCGGAAAAATTCTTGGCATCCAGCGACATCCACTGGGGCACTTCCCGGCTCGCGCCGGCCTCCATACTCTTACCTGCAAACGCCCTGCTCTTGGCATTCTCCTTCACCATAACTACCGCAGCAGCCTTAAGAATCGTAGACGGAATATCGCATTTACGGCCATCTACAACGATATGTCCGTGAGCAACAAATTGTCGCGCGGCCCGACGGGACGACGCAAAACCCAAACGATAGACAATATTGTCCAATCGAGTTTCGAGCATCTGCAGAAGCAGTTCGCCTGTAACACCGCGTCGCCGTGCAACGCGCTTGAAAAACAGACTAAACTGCCCCTCATGCAACCCGTACAACCGCTTCAATCTTTGCTTTTCTCTCAGCTGCACGCCGTAGTCCGTCGGCTTTCTGCCGCGACGCTGACCATGCATTCCTGGCGCGGGACGTCCCGTCTCGATGGGACATTTAGCCATATAGCACCGAACACTCTTGAGAAAGAGCTTCATTCCTTCTCTTCGGCACAACCTGCAAGCGGGACCAGTATATCTGCCCATCTAGACTCTCCTTCGCTTCCTCGGGCGACATCCGTTATGAGGTATTGGTGTCACATCTTTTATTACCGTGACATTCAGACCAGCAGCCTGCAAGGCTCTGATCGCCGATTCCCTGCCTGCGCCTGCCCCTTGAACACGCACCTCAAGCTCATGCATCCCTCGCCCGACAGCCTGTCGCGCCACGTCCTGTCCGACAAGCGCGGCAGCGAATGCGGTGCTCTTGCGTGATCCCTTCATACCTGTTCTACCAGCGCTGCACCAAGCGATCACAGCGCCTTTTACATCAGTTATTGAGACCATTGTGTTGTTGAACGTCGCCTTGATATATGCGATACCAGATGGCACCGTCCGCAAGCTGCGGCTCTTCACCTTCTTTACAGGCACCGCAGACGCTTCCGTCGAAGCACCGGCAACAGATGCAGGTGCCGACTTATCCGGAGAACCGGACGCTGCGCCATCGCTTGTTGCAGCCCTATTTTCTGTTTCTTCTGCCATATCCTTCCTATCTTTCAAACCTCAACTGCTACTCATCTCTTATGGTTTTCCTAACTTCTTTACTGCGAACAACACCAACAGTCCGCTTCGGTCCTTTTCTAGTGCGCGCATTCGTGCTGGTTCTCTGGCCTCTGACAGGCAAACCTTTTCGATGCCGACTACCTCGGTAACTGCCGATGCTGATCAGACGGCGAATATTCTGCGCAACTTCTCTCCGAAGATCACCTTCCACACGATATTGAGTCTGTATTATGCCAATCAGACTCCTCAACTCATCGGGTGTCAAATCATCAGCTTTTTTGGACTCAATCTTTGCTTCGGCCAGAATGGCCTTGGCACGAGAAAGTCCTATTCCATATATATAGCGAAGGGCATACTCAATACGTTTCTGCCCAGGGATATCAACACCAAGCAATCTCGGCATATGCAACTTCCTCCAGTTACCCCTGCCTCTGTTTGTGCCTGGGGTTAGAACAAACAATACGAAGAACGCCCTTCCGACGAACAACTTTGCAGCGTTCGCAAATCCTTCTTACTGAACTACGAACTTTCACATTTACTCCAATCTTTCGCGAAAAAGTGTTTATTAGTAACGGCTTGCAACATCAAAGTCCATACAAAAAAATAATGATGAACAGTTTTAACACACCGTCAATACTTCCACCCTGTCTTTCAGCACTGCTATCGTATGCTCAAAATGCGCCGATGGCATCTTGTCTTTTGTAACCACAGTCCATCCATCTTCAAGCACTTCGACTCCAGCTTTCCCCATGTTTACCATAGGTTCAATTGCCAGCGTCATGCCATGCTTCAGCTTCTCCTTGTGTCCCCGCGACACAAAGTTGGGCACCTGAGGATCCTCATGCATTGTCCTCCCGACCCCATGACCAACAAACTCGCGAACCACCGAAAACCCAGCCTCAATAACCATATGCTCTATGGCGCTTGAAATATCCCTAATACTCTGCCCCTCAACTGCAGCTGCAATTCCGGATCCCAAAGCTTTCTCTGTCGTCCTGACAAGCCGAATAACTTTCGCGTCAGTCACCCCAACCATCACGGTTGTTGCGGTGTCGCCTATAAACCCCTCGTACTTTACTCCTACATCGATGCTGACTATATCGCCGAGTTCAATTATCCGTCTACCCGGAATTCCATGTACAACTTCTTCATTCACTGATACGCATATCTGTCCAGGGAACCCGCGATATCCGAAGAAAGCGCTTTGCCCTCCGAGCTTCTTTATCAACTCGCCAGCGTAGTCCGACAACTCTTTTGTCGTGACGCCTGGACTCACGGCGTTGGCTATTGCATCCCTGACTCGTGCGGTTACCTGACCGCTGGACCTCATGCCGTCGATTTCGGCCTCATTCTTCAGAATAATCATTTCATCCGTTCGACCATCAACTTGGACTCCCATCAGAGACCGATCTAACGATTGAGCATCTCAGTAATTTCTCCGACAAGCTTCTCAGCGCTCTGACTTGAGTCTACGCGCATAAGTACACCCTGTTTCTCATATCGCGAGATGAGGCTTTCAGTCTGCTTGTTGTATACGTCCAATCGATTTACTATTGTCATTTCTGAGTCATCAGGACGCTGATACAATTCACCGCCGCATAAATCACAGACTCCTGTTTTTTTCGGCGGAATATTGATAATGTGGTAATTCCTTCCGCACTTCCGGCATGTGCGTCTCCCCGTAAGTCTTTCGATCAACACTTTACGTGGAGCGTCAAGAAAGAACACCTGCGCGATCCTGCTGCCTCGACTCGATAGGCTCTTGTCCAGCAGGTCAGCCTGTGCCACCGTTCTAGGAAATCCGTCGAACATGTAGAAAACATCGCTTCCACCTTTGTCAAGCCGATCTTCAACGAGCTTGATTATGACGCTATCAGGAACGAGCTCACCTCGCTTCATGTATGCCTCTGCTTCGCGTCCTACAGCAGCACCTTGCTTGACAGACTCACGAAGCATGTCGCCAGTTGACACGTGAACAAATTTCGTTCTTTCACGAATCTTTTCTGCAACCGTTCCTTTTCCAGCTCCAGGTGCGCCCAAAAGTATAATGACTTTCATATTTTCGGTCTTTCAATCGTGCTCAGGGTCTAACGCCGTCCACGCAGTCTGCCCTTTCGCAGGAATCCGTCATAATGCCGTTCCAGGAGATGGGACTCCACCTGACGAAGCGTGTCCAGAGCAACCCCAACCACGATAAGCTGACTTGTACCACCCAGAAATCCTGCCACATTCCACGGAATGCCAAACTGATTGAACAGTACTGATGGTATGACAGCTATCACTGTCAGAAAAAGTGCTCCCATAAGCGTTATCCTTGTCATTGTCTTGTCAAGAAACTCCGCAGTAGGTCTGCCCGGCCTGATTCCAGGAACATAGCCGCCATTCTTCTTAAGATCGTCAGCTATCTGTATTGGATTGAACTGGGTAGCAACCCAGAAATACGAGAAGAAGAGGAGGAGAATTCCATAGACTATCATATAAAAAAACGTATTCATGTTCAGCGCATTGCCGATTGTGTGGCAGAATTCAATTGGTATCAGTCTTAGGATTACGCCTGTAAACTGCAATAATGCTGAGCCAAAGATTATCGGCATCACGCCTGAATAATTCACGCGTAAAGGCATGTACGTGTTCTGTCCGCCATACACCTTCCGCCCAATCACCCGTTTTGTAGTATGAATCGGTATCTTTCTTTGCCCCTGTGTGAGCATTATTGTGCCCGCCGTGACAGCAAGGAGCATCAAGAGCAACCCAATGAGATGGAATATCGTAAATTGCGATACACCTTCGACTTTTGTGAACATTTGCTTCGCAGTCCAGAACGCTGGGAGAATACGACTGACAATGCTTATCGTGATCACCATTGAAACTCCATTGCCTATACCGCGCTCAGTCATCTGTTCACCAAACCACATAAGTAACATAGTCCCTGTCGTCATGGTAAGGATTGTCATCAACTCAAAAGGTATCCCTGGATTCAAAACGATCTGACCGCTTATGCCAAGAAAGCCAGGATGTTCAAGGCTCTTTGCCAGAAAGAGTCCCTGAATAACACATATCACCAAAGTGAGATAGCGGGTGTATTGAGTCAGTTTCTGTCGTCCCGGATCACCCTCTCTTGCCAACCGTTCCAGAGCAGGAATAACGGCAGTCATCATTTGAAGGATGATTGAGGCACTAATATAGGGCATGATCCCCAACCCGCCAACCGCACATTTTTGCAACCCACCGCCACTGAACAGATCTAACCACCCCAGAAATGCTCCGCCAGCCTGACTCTCAAGACGGGCTATGAGGTTCTGCAACTCTACTGGATCAACGCCTGGTGCTGGCACGGAGGATACAAGCCGGCATAGAAAAATCATTCCCAGCGTGAATAGAATTCGCGTTCTGAGCTCTGGAATCTTGAATGAATTTGCGAAGGCGGAAAGCATCAGTTCGTAACAACCTCACACACACCGCCAGCGGCCTCTATCTTGGCCCGCGCGGTTGCGCTGAAAGCGGACGCTTTGACGATTAGCTTCTTGTCGAGAGTTCCCCCACCAAGTATTTTGACCATGCAATCAGTTCCCTTTGCCAAGCCGGATGAGCGCAGAGTAGAAGAGGTAATTTCGCTGCCAGCGTCAAAACGAGAAAGATCTCTAACATTCACAAGGACAACATGTCTGCCCGCAGGCGCGTTAAATCCTCTTTTCGGGATACGCCTTATCAGTCTCATCTGTCCGCCTTCAAATCCGGCCTTATGTTTGTGGCCCTTCCTGGACATTTGACCCTTATGCCCTCTCCCGCATGTCTTGCCCTTGCCTGAGGACATTCCGCGTCCTACTCTGATCCTGCGGTGCCGCGCCCCTGGATTGCTGCTGAGCGAATGAAGATTCATATCTGAGAACGTCCCTGACTAGTTTGTTTTCTGTCTCGTTGCGGTAATCTGCTCACTGGATCTTAATTGTGCAAGCGCGCCAAAAGTTGCCTTTACCACATTCAATTTATTATTGCTTCCTAGCGACTTGCAGAGAAGGTCACGGTAGCCAGCCATCTCCAGCACGGCACGCATGCCACCTCCAGCTATCAACCCCGTGCCATTGGAAGCCGGACGCAGAAGCACACACGCCCCGTCGTAACTGCCTGTTACCTCGTGTGGTATTGTTCTACCTTTCATCATTACTGATATCAACGATCTCTTCGCGATATCACCGCCTTTGCGTATCGCATCGGCAACCTCTCCGGCTTTCCCAAAACCGTATCCCGCATGTCCATTGTGGTCACCAACAACTACAACGGCACTGAAACTGAATCGACGACCGCCTTTAACGACCTTTGCGCACCGATTTACAAACACCACATTCTCTTCCAGTTCTCTCTGCTGGCCAGGCTTTGATTCTTCAACACTCACTTCGCCTCCTTGGCTCCAGTTAAAACCCCTGCCGCATTCAACGCATCCACAATGGCCTTGAGACGGCCATGAAACTTGTATCCTCCGCGATCAACAACAGCTTTCTTTATCCCCTTGCTCAGAGCGGCCTCTGCAGCAGATTGTCCGATAAGTTTTGCGGTCGCGATATTAGTGCGGTTGTTTCCAGCTGCTGTTGATACCGCTGCGAGTGTTAGACCTCTTTCATCGTCAATGAACTGAACATACATATTCTTGTTAGATATCATGATGGAAAACCGCGGGCATTCTGAGGTGCCCGACACTCTTTTCCTGATACGCTCATGGCGTCTCTGGCGATAAATTTTTCTATTGCCCGTCATATCCAATCCTGTCTTTCTAAGCCACGGTCTTGCCCACTTTGCGGCGCACATACTCGCCTCTATAACGAATTCCCTTCCCTTTGTAGGGTTCAGCCGGGAAGAAGGATCGAATACGAGCAGCCACGTCGCCAACCTTCTGCTTATCCGCGCCACTCACGGAAATTTGCGTTCCACCATCGATCACAATCTTGACACCTTCAGGCACTGAATACATGACCGGCGTCGAGAACCCGAGCGATAATGCCAATGTCTGCCCCTGCATTGCCGCCTTGAACCCCACCCCTTGGACTTCCAACTCCTTCTTAAAACCTCTAGCAGTACCTTCCACAATATTCGCAATCAGACTCCGTACAAGCCCGTGAAGACGATTGCTGTCATCCGACTCGTCCGATCTCGTCACGCTAATTTTGTTTCCATCGACACGAGCTTCAACGCCAGCTGGCATATTCAGATGAAGTTCGCCTTGGGGACCTTTCGCCGTAACTACGGAACTACTCACGCTTACGGTTACCCCAACAGGGATTTCAACAGCCTTCTGTCCTACTCTTGACATATCATCTTCCCATCTACCAAGCGGTGCAGATTATCTCGCCGCCGATTTTCTTGGTTCGCGCTTCTCTATCTGTCATCATACCAGACGATGTACTCAATATTGCTATTCCCATGCCCCGCAGGACCTTAGGAATGCTATCAGCCGCTACATATTTTCGTAATCCAGGTTTGCTAACCTGTTTGAGTCCACGGATAGCGGACTGCTGCTGAGCATCATATTTCAGATAAATTATCAACGTTTTCAATGCACTGCTTTCCACCACATAATCGGCAACATAACCTTCGCGCTTGAAAATGCGTGCGAGTTCTCCCTTCATCTTAGAGTGAGGCAAACTCACATGTTCAACGCCAGCTTTACAGCCATTTCTCACACGCACAAGCATATCAGCGATTGGGTCGGACAAACTCATAAGTCTATCTACTCCTGCTACCAACTTGCCTTTGTCACTCCTGGAATCCTTCCCCAAGAGGCCACTTCCCTGAAACATATGCGACATAGATCAAACTTTCTCATGAAAGCCCGTCTCCTGCCGCAGCGCTTGCAGCGATTATACTTTCGGACACTAAATCTCGGTTTTCTCAAACACCTGACAATCTGTGATTTCTTCGCCAAAGTGTCCCCCTTTTCTATTTTCCAGCGAACGGCATGCCAAGCAATTTCAGCAAATCGCGCGCCTCTTTGTCATTGCGTGATCGCGTCACGATGGTTATGTCCATCCCTTGGGTGGCGGTCACGTTGTTCGGATCAATCTCCGGCAGAATCGTCTGCTCTTTTACCCCGATTGTATAGTTTCCATGCCCATCAAACGAATCCTGGGGCAGACCTCTAAAATCTCTGATCCTCGGCAAAGCAGCACTGATGAAGCGATCCAGAAACTCATACATCCGGTCCCCTCGCAGCGTAACTTTAGCTCCTATGTTCATCCCTTTGCGCAATTTAAAATTAGAAATGCTCTTCTTCGATTTTGTGATTACAGGCTTCTGCCCGGCGATCTTGGCCAGCTCTTCAGCGTGCACTTTCACCGCATCCTTGGCATCCGCACCAAATCCCATGTTGATAACTACTTTAACCAGACATGGCAGCCTCAACTTATTCGTCGTTCCGAGCAGATCTTTCAACTTCGGAACCACTTCCTTATTGTATTTATCCTTCAATTGGGACATAATTTTCTCAACCCTCGAAAGAATGGTCACACGCCTTGCATTTTCTGACTCTCTTGCCATTGTCCTCCACACGGCGAATCCGCACGCCCTTTTTACATTGCGGACAGTAGAGCATGAGATTTGAAAGATTGATCGGCATTTCCTTTGTAATAATGCCCCCCTGAGTGTTATCTTTGCTCTTGCGCGTGCATTTCTTTCTCAGGTTCAATCCTTCCACAATGGCTCGCCCCTTCGAGGGCAGCAATTCCAAAACTTTGCCAGTTTTACCAGCACTGATGCCGGTCGTAGCTATCACGATATCATTTTTTTTTGTTCTCTCAGAGCTCATCAGCTGTTCTTCTTTCCCTGACCAAACGTCAGATCACCTCCGGAGCAAGGGATATGATCTTGGCAAAATTCTTCTCCCTAAGTTCTCTGGCAACAGGCCCAAGGATTCTTGAACCAATTGGATTCTTGGTCGCATCGACTATCACGACGGCGTTGTCATCAAAGCGTACATACGAGCCATCGCTCCGCCTGATATGATGTGTCGTACGAACCACCAGCGCATCGCAAACTTGTCCCTTCTTCACCAACCCGTTTGGCTGCGCCTCTTGTACGGAAACCTTTATTAGATCGCCGACATGTGCATACCGTTTCCTCTGGCCGATTATTCGGAAGCACCGAACACTCCGAGCTCCTGTATTGTCTGCGACTTCCAAAACTGTTCTTTCACATATCATGCGGTCACCGCTTGATCCTTTTCCTGAGAGGCACTGACGATCCCTACCATTCGCCATCTCTTCATCCGACTCATCGGACGACTCTCAACGATGCGAACATGATCCCCCATCTTGGCCTCGTTCTTCTCATCGTGAGCATGATATTTTTTAAATTGCCTCACCGTCTTACCGTAGACGGGATGCTGGCTCCTGCGCTCGACAAGCACTACCACGGTTTTGTCACCACTTTTACTTACGACAATGCCATTCCGTTCTTTGCGCAATCCCCGGCTTCGCTCTATAGCAACAGTATCACCCATGATTCTTCATCTCCAGTCCCCTGATTACTGTTTCCACCCGCGCAAAATCTCTTCGCAATGTGCGAATCCGTAAAGGCTGACCCGAAGAATCGCCAATTCCCTTCTTCATTCTGAGATCAAGAATCTCCTTGGCCGTATCCTCACGCAACTGCCGCAATTCTTCAATTGACTGCTCTCTAAGTTTAGACGCTTTCACTTTTCATGCTCCAGAAATTAGTCTACTCACAACAACAGCTAAGCTGAGTTACGTCTCGTAATGAACATTGTCTTTATCCCAAGCTTGAAGTCGGCGAGGCGTAGAGCTTCGCGAGCAACCTGCTCAGAGACGGCACCAAGTTCAAAAATCAGCTTTCCAGGTCTAATTACAGCAACCCAAAATTCCGGGTTCCCTTTTCCTTTTCCCATTCTTGTTTCAATGGGCTTCTTAGTAACAGGCTTATCCGGAAAAACACGAAGCCAGAGCTTGGCCTTGCGCTTTATATGGCGGTTAATCGCCACGCGACAAGCCTCAAGCTGGATGCTACTCACCCATCCGCGATCAAGCGACTTCAGTCCGTACTCGCCGAATGCCAGAGTAGTGCCGCTATAGGCTATTCCTTTTCGGCTTCCCCTGTGCATCTTGCGATGCTTCACCCTTTTAGGCATAAGAGGCATTCAGTTTCCTCGTCTTTCCTTGCGGTGCCGGTTCTTCATTCTTCTTGCAAATCCACACTTTGACACCAATCAATCCGCCTGTCGTGTGGGCTTCAGCAAATCCATATTCAATATTGGCCCTGAGAGTATGCAACGGAATCCGCCCTTCCTTGTACCATTCAGTACGAGCAAGTTCTGCCCCGCCCAATCTTCCGCTAACTCGGACTTTTACCCCTTCAACACCCATGTCCATCGCGATCTTAATAGCACGTTTCATGGCCCGACGGAACGAGACACGCCTCTCTATCTGCAGCGCTATACTCTCCGCAACAAGCTGGGCATCAGTGTCCGGATTTCGCACTTCGTGAATTTCTATATAGACTTCTTTGCCCGTCATCTTGGCCAATTCAGTCCGTATTCTTTCGATATCCTGTCCTTTTCTTCCTATGACAATTCCAGGGCGCGCACTATGTATATTAACACGTACGCGATTTGCATAGCGTTCTATGATCACTTCAGATACAGCCGCATTTTCCAGCACCTTCTTTACGTGATCACGAACCTTTAGATCCTCTACCAACATTACCCCAAAGCCTTTCTTTCCGCTGAACCAGCGGGAACGCCAATTCTTATTGACGGTGACTCTGAGACTAATCGGATTTACCTTCTGTCCCAAAATTCTACTCCTTCCCTGACACATCCGTTTCGACGGAAGGAGCAATGCTCTTCCCGTTATTTCCATCAGTCAAAACAACCTTAATATGGCACATTCTCTTGCGCACGGGACTCACGCTTCCTCTCGCCCTTGCCCAAAATCGCCGCATCTGCGGCCCTTCATTTACCACAGCTTCTTTCACCCACAGCTTATCTACCTGCAGTTTCGCATTGTTCTCGGCATCGGCTATAGCCGATTTCAACGCTTTCCCGAGATGGAAAGCTCCTTTTCGTGCATTAAACTCTGTTATCTTCAGCGCATCTGCAATTGAGAGTCCCCTCATGCGCCTCGTCAGATCTCTGGCTTTTCTAGCCGACATCCGCACATATCGTTGTGTTACCGCCACATCCATCAAAGTTCCCTCTTCTTACGTCAAAGTAGCAGCCTTGTCTGTGTGTAAACCATGTTTTCTGAATATTCTTGTGTGAGAAAACTCACCCAGCCGATGTCCAACCATATTTTCTGTGATGAATATCGAGATATGCTGCTTGCCATTGTAGATGGCAAGAGTGTTACCCACGAACTCCGGAACAATCATTGAGCGCCGCGACCAAGTCTTGATCGGCCGTCTATCTCCAGACCGGTTCATCCTGTCAACCTTCTTCAATAGCTTCTCGTCCACATATGGACCCTTTTTGATTGAGCGTCCCATAGCTATTTCCTCCGACTCAGAATAAATTTGCCGGACGGGTTCCTCTTGCTCCGGGTCTTCCCGCCTTTTGCCCACTTGCCCCACGGTGATACTGGGTGGCCGCCACCTGAACTGCGCCCTTCACCTCCACCCATTGGATGGTCAACCGGATTCATAGCAACGCCTCTCACGGTAGGTTTAATGCCCAACCAGCGCTGCCTGCCGGCTTTGCCGAGAGTTATACTACCATGATCCAGATTACCAACCTGCCCGACCGTTGCCATGCATTTCACACTTACCATTCTGATCTCGCTGGACGGCAATCTAATGTGGGCAAAATCACCTTCTCGCGCCATCAATTGAGCACTGCCACCAGCCGTCCTGACAAGCTTTCCGCCACGTCCAGGCACAAGTTCAATATTATGAACAAACATGCCCAGAGGTATGTTTAGCAGCGGCAGAGCGTTTCCTGTCGAAGGTTCAGCATCCGAACCGGACATGATCTTCGCGCCAACCGTCAATCCGACAGGCGCTATGATATATCGTTTCTCGCCATCTGCATAGTGAAGCAACGCTATATTGGCAGATCGATTTGGATCATACTCTATTCCGGCAACGTTTGCCGGAATCCCAATCTTTTCACGCTTAAAGTCAACAATACGATACTTTCTCTTGTGCCCGCCACCACGATGCCGTATTGTGATTCTTCCGGCAGAATTTCGCCCTGCCATTCTCTTCTGCGGAGCCAGCAACGTTTTTTCAGGCGTGCTCTTTGTAATCTCATCAAATGCCGAGACCGTTGCAAACCGTCGGCTTGGAGTCGTCGGTCTATATGTCTTTATTGCCATTCTCTATCCCTAGAATTTCTTGTCAGACTTATGACAAATCAATCTTGCTGCCTTCCTTCAAAGTTACAATCGCCCTCTTCCAGTCTGGCTTGCGACCAAAGCGTGATGCGCGATTCTTCTTTAACTTGCCCATGTATCTCATTGTGTTGACCTTGGACACTGCAACCTTGAAATATTTCTCAACAGCCTGCTTTATTTCCAATTTGTTCGCTGCTGGATCAACACGGAAAAGATATTTGTTTTCCTTTTCTGAGAGCCCCGTCCCCTTCTCGGTGATCTGCACTTTTTTAATTATCGTGCCAGGATGATTCATTTTCCTGTCTGTTTGCCTCCAAGCCTGACTTTTATTTGATCCATTCCTGATGTGGTCACAATTACAAGCGGATAGCGCAGTAACTGATATACATTGACATCGTTCACCGTCACAACTTCTACCTCTGGAATATTTCGGCTCGCCGCTGCCACGTTCTTATCAATCTTATCCACCAAAAAAAGAGCCGGAGAGTTTATATCTATGGCTTTCATCATAAGAACAAACGATTTCGTCTTGGCATCCGGGACAATAAGTTGATCGAGTATCCGAATTTGCCCTGCAACAACCTTGTCAGTGAAGACTCTATTGAAAGCCAATCGCGAGACTTTCTTGTTGACTTTAAGAGCGAAGCTTCTGGGATGCGGTCCGAAGGCAACACCACCACCACGCCACACTGGAGACTGGCGATAACCTGCGCGTGCACGTCCCGTTCCTTTTTGCCTCCATGGCTTCTTGTTGCTGCCCGCCACCTCACCTTTACGCAAAGTCGAAGCGGATCCAGACCTTTGGCCGGCAAGGTACGCAACGACAGCATTATGAACCGCCGCTTCACCTCTATCAAAGACCAGAATATCATCAGCGAGGTCAAGATTACCAACAGGTGATCCTTTGATATCGTATATTTTAAGCGTGCTCATCAGGCTTTCGCCACCCTCTTCTTCAATGCCTTTTTCACAAATACTATCCCGCCCGTTGCCCCAGGTATCGCGCCTTCCACCATTAATAGATTCTTTTCGAGCTCCAATTTCACTATTCTCAGGTTCTGCTGTGTCACCCTCACATTACCCATGTGCCCAGGCATACGATGCCCTTTGCTTACTCTGGCCGGAAATGCGTTTTGCCCAACAGATCCTATTCGCCTTTTTGAATGCCCACCATGACCAAAAGGGCCGCCGCGCATTCCGTGGCGCTTCACAACGCCTTGAAACCCACGGCCCTTCGTCATGGCTGAAACATCAACATGCGAGACATCCTTGAGGATGGATCCATTAACAATATCACCTTCTTTTATTTCTTCACTCTGATCCAAAACAAATTCAGCAAGATGCCTTTTTGGCGTGGTTACCACCTTCTTAAACCTTCCCATGGAGGCTTTCGTTGTTCGCTTTTCCTTGCATTCACCAAACCCTATTTGAACGGCATCATAACCGTCCCGCACCTGCGTCTTGCGCTGCACAACCACGCATGGTCCTGCTTCGATAAGAGTCACAGCCACTCTGCGGCCTTTATCGTCAAAGACTTCCGTCATTCCAAGTTTTCTGCCTATTAAACCTTGCATTTTCAGACTCAAATCTTGATTGTTATGTCAACGCCAGCGGGCAAGTTGAGCTTTTTGAGCTCATCAACAGTCTTCGCCGTTGGCTCCAATATGTCGAGCAACCTTTTATGGGTGCGCATTTCGAACTGATCCATTGACTTCTTGTCAACATGAGGACTCCTGTTGACAGTAAACCTCTCGATCCGAGTTGGCAGTGGAGTTGGACCAACTATTTGCGCTCCAGTGCCTTTGGCGGTATCTATTATGTCGAGCACGGCTTGATCAAGTATGTTATGATCGTATGCCTGCAGACGTATTCTTATGCGTTGACGTTCCATTTTAGCATCACCTGTTCAGTAGATGTTCCCGTATTGCCTTTGGCACAATATCAAACTGTTTCGGTTCCATAGTATAGTTTGCACGCCCCCTGCTGACAGATCTGATAACGGTGGAGTAGCCGAACATTTCGGCGAGAGGAACTGCAACTCTCAGAATCTGCGTCGTACCTCGCGTCATCATCTCCAAAACTTTACCTCTCCGCCCGTTCAGATCTGCAAGAACATCACCCATATGATCGCATGGCGTAATGACATCCACCATCATTATTGGTTCCATGAACTCTGGGTTCGCATCCATAACTGCTTCTCTTAGAGCCATCACGGCGGCTGTTCTCAATGCAACATCGGTGGAAGCTTCTGCATCAAAACGGACATCGGTTACTTTAACCCGCACATCGGCGATAGGATAGCGCCCCAATACGCCGGTCATCAGCCCATCTTTCAAGCCTTCTTCGATATACACCTTGATCTGCTCTGGTACTGCCACCCCGCCCATTTTGGGTTCAATACAATTGCCCTGTCCTCGTGGCATGGGTTCGACATCCAGAGACACGAATCCAAATTGTCTATGATCGCCGACTGTTCTGTCGAACGTGTATTCGCCACGTCCCTGCTTTGTGACCGTTTCATAGTACGCCACCATGGGTTTCCCGGTATTTGCCTGCACGTTGAACTCCCGAAACATTCGATCTTTCAGGATTTCAAGATGCAATTCCCCCATGCCGCTTACTATGGTTTGACCTGTCTCCGCGTCCGCCCTCACGAGACAGGTAGGATCCTCCGCAGAAAGGGCAGCAAGAGCGTCCGTCAACTTGTCACGATCCGCCCTAGTTTTGGGCTCGATCGCCATGAACATTACAGGCTCCGGGAACTTGATTCCCTCCAGTTCAACCGGCGCATTCTCTGAGCAAAGCGTATCGCCTGTGGTGATCTGCCTGAGACCAACAACAGCTCCTATATCACCGGAACAAATGGCGTCGATCTCCGTTCTACTGTCGGCATTCAACCGAACCAAGCGATTCAATCGCTCCCTCTTACGTGTCCTGGGATTGAAAATGTTCTGTCCTTTTTTCAGTGTGCCCGAGTAAACCCTCATGAACGCGAGCTGCCCCACATAGGGATCATTTGCCAGTTTAAAAATCAGCGCGCTGGCCGGCCCTGCATCATCTGGACTCCGAGTCACGGTCTCGCCGTTCTTCGGATTCTTCCCTTCAACTGCGGAGACATCCAATGGCGACGGAAGGTAGTCAACCACAGCGTCAAGTACTTGTTGCACGCCCTTCTTCTTCAATGCCGATCCGCAAAGAACCGGTATAAAATCGCTTTTGATCGCCGCCCTTCTAATTCCACCTTTAAGAATATCTGCAGGCACATCCGCATGCTCAAGGTAAGACTGAAGCACCTGCTCGTCTTTCTCAGCCACCCGCTCAACCAGCTCAGCACGGGCTTTCTCCGCTGCAGCAGCAAAATCACCGGGAATGTTTGACGCTTCCATTTTCATTCCAAGGCTTGCTTCGTCAAATGAGACTGCCTTTAATTCGACAAGATCTATAATACCCTTGAATCCGTCTTCGCGCCCCCATGGGATCTGAATTGGTACGGCATTTGAGCCAAGTCTCTCTCTGATTTCGCTCACCACTCGGTCAAAATCAGAACCGATCCGATCCATCTTATTGATGAAAGCAATTCTCGGCACTCTGTAATGCGTCGCCTGGTGCCACACCGTTTCCGACTGCGGCTGCACTCCGCCGACAGCACAGAAGACCACGACGGCTCCGTCAAGAACTCGCAAAGATCGCTCAACTTCAACCGTGAAATCAACATGACCGGGAGTGTCTATGATGTTCACCTGATGATCGCGCCAGAGACAGGTAACCGCCGCGCTGGTAATAGTTATTCCGCGTTCTCTCTCCTGCTGCATCCAATCAGTGACCGTATTGCCGTCATCCACATTGCCCATTTTATGCACTTCACCTGCATAGTAGAGCATCCGCTCGGTCACGGTGGTCTTACCGGCATCAATATGCGCAATTACACCGATGTTGCGAACCAGCCCCAAAGGCCTCAGCCTGGCTGTGGACTCAACAGCAGATCCCTTGCTTTGTTTATCCTGTTCCAAGATTGTTACCATGGAATTAAGTTCTAACCTCAAAGCTTAAATCGGATTCCTTCATCACCACGCATAATGTGCAAAGGCTTTGTTTGCCTGAGCCATTTTATGCGTATCGTCGCGTTTCCTTATTGCATTCCCTTGATTCTTGTACGCGTCCATCAACTCTAGAGCCATAGCCTTTCCCATGGGAAGCCCCTTCCTTGTTGATGCGAACGTCACGAGCCACCTCATCGCCAGCGCCAGTTGCCTGTCTCTGCCGAGCTCTACTGGAACTTGGTAAGTCGCACCGCCAACGCGTCTGGATTTTACTTCCACTTTGGGCTTTATGTTGTCCACTGCTTTGACCAATACTTCCAGCGACTCTTCGCCTGTCTTTTCCTTCACTTCTTTTAAAGCGCCATAGACGATCTTTTCTGCGACCGACTTCTTACCGCGCCGCATAACGCAATTGATCAGGCGCGCCACGAGCTCGCTGTTGTGCTGCGGATCGGGAGCCAAACCTCTTTTTGTTGCTCTGCGTCTTCTTGACATCTTTTTTCAATCGCTCCAGCTAAGCTATCTTTTCTTGCCCTTGCGTCTTCTTCACGCCATATTTTGAACGGCTGCGTTTTCTTCCATCGACGCCCATGCTATCCAAGCATCCGCGGACAATATGATAACGAACTCCGGGAAGATCTTTTACACGACCGCCTCTCACCAACACAACACTGTGTTCCTGAAGATTGTGACCAACGCCCGGAATATACGCAGTCACCTCATATCCTGTTGTCAGCCGCACTCTCGCAACCTTACGCAACGCTGAGTTTGGCTTTTTCGGCGTTTTGGTCTTCACAGAGAGACATACGCCGCGTCTCTGCGGACACGCCAGAAGCGCACGCGATTTACTCTTGCGCGGTTGCAATCTTCTTCCCTTTCGAACCAACTGATTTATTGTCGGCATATCCTCTTCCTTACGATGACTTTCCCAAAAGAGCGAGCACATTACCAGAAACCGCCATCACTGCACAAGCTTAACCCAACAAATCTTGAAGTTTTCTGCTTGCCTCGTCTCGCGGCGCCAGTTCCTCTTCAGGCAACGGATCCACTAACGGCACCAATTTTATATTTCTATGCATCTCAAAACCTGTTCCGCCTGGAATCAAATGCCCCATGATAACGTTCTCTTTAAAGCCGTGCAGATTATCCACTTTTCCCATCGTTGCGGCATCAGTGAGCACACGAGTCGTATCTTGGAATGATGCGGCGGATATGAAACTATCCGTCTCTAGCGATGCCTTTGTAATTCCGAGCAGAGCGGGAGTGGCCTCTGCCGGACGTTTGCCTTCGGCAATCGCTGATTCATTGACTTCCAAAAACTTGTGCTTCATGACCTGTTCGCCCCAAAGAAATTCAGTGTCACCCGGATTCGTTATTCTCACCTTGCGGAGCATCTGCCTTGCAATCAGTTCGATGTGTTTATCGTTTATCTCAACACCCTGCAACCTGTAAACCTGCTGTATTTCGCTAACCAGATATTCTTGAAGCTCCTGCGGTCCGCAAACATCGAGAATTTCTTGCGGGACAATTGGCCCTTCGGTGAGTTGTTGCCCCTTACGAACTCTATCGCCTTTGAACACAACGATATGTTTACCCATGGGGATCAAGTGTTCTTCCGTCCCGCCTGTCGTCTCATCACGAATCACGAGGCAACGCCGCCCGCGCTGGTTCGGCTGAAAATCTACTATACCCTCGATCTTTGCTATTTCAGCTGCATCTTTTGGCAGTCTCGCCTCGAATAGTTCGGCAACTCTGGGCAGACCACCTGTAATGTCGCGCGTTTTTGACTCTTTTCGGGGTGTTTTGGCCAGCAAGTCGCCAGGAAGAACTTTCTGCCCCTCTTTCACCATCACGTGCGCCCCGGCAGGAATGCTGTAGAACCCCATCACTTCAGAGGTGGATCCTCGTTTAATTATGATCTGAGGATGCAGATCACCTTTGCTCTCAAGAACCACGGTACCCCTAAGACCTGTTGCGGAGTCAATTTCCTTTTTAACGGATATATTTTCAACAAAGTCATGAAAACTTGCGATACCTTCCTGCTCAGCAAGTATGGGAACGCTGTATGGATTCCACTTCGCCAAGCATTCGCCCTTCTCGATCATGCCGCCGTCCTCAACCATAACAACGGCACCGATTGCTGGCGTGTAGCGTTCAAGCTCATGACCGTTCTTATCGTGGATACTCAACGCGCCATTTTTGTTTAATACTATCTGTTCGTTCTCTTTGTTCTTCACAACACGAATGTCATGATAGCGCACCATGCCGCTGTTCTTAACTATTATTTCCGGCTGTGTGAACACCGAGCTTGCGGTGCCACCGATGTGGAACGTACGCATGGTGAGCTGTGTGCCCGGCTCTCCAATTGACTGTGCGGCAATTATTCCAACTGCGGTACCTAGATCTACTGCTCGTCCAGTGGCAAGGTCTCTGCCGTAACACTTTGCGCACAGTCCCTTGCGCGATTCACAGGTCAGCACACTTCGGACCTTGATACGATCGACCCCAATCTTGGCGACTGTATCGCATGCGTCTTCATCAACCTCATCTCCAGCGTGAATGATTATGTCACTGGTGAGCGGATGCAGTATGTCGTTAAGAACAGTTCTTCCGAGAATCCTGGTCTGAAGCGTTCCTCTCTCATCCTCGCCTTCACCAAGGGAAATTTCGACATCAATGCCATTCACGGTGTTGCAGTCACGCTCAACAATTATCACATCCTGAGCAACGTCAACCAACCTGCGAGTGAGATATCCAGCATCAGCGGTTTTCAGCGCGGTATCGGCCAAACCTTTACGGGCTCCATGAGTACTGATGAAGTATTCGAGAACGCTCAACCCCTCGCGAAAATTCGCCACAATTGGTCGCTCAATGATCTCACCGGATGGCTTCGCCATGAGACCTCGCATGCCCGCCAGTTGGCGGATCTGCTGGCGACTTCCCCTTGCTTTTGAGTCAACCATCATGAAGACAGGATTAATTTCTTCGCTACCAACATTCTCCTCCATGCCTCGATACATTACGTTTGATATTTCATCAGTCGCGTGCGTCCAAATATCGACTATCTTATTGTAGCGCTCGCCATCGGTAATAATTCCCTTTCTGTACTGGCGATCAACTTCAGCCACCTGCGCCATCGCATCGTCAATGATCTTGTTTTTCTCGGGTGGAACGATCATGTCACATATGCCAATCGACACTCCTGCAAGGGTTGCATGCTGAAAACCAAGCGCTTTGAGCTCGTCAAGCATCTGAATCGTGCGCTCATGACCTGATCTACGGTGGCAATGCCATATTAATGAACCCATCATTTTCTTGTCCACCAGTCTATTGACAAATCCAATGGTCGGCGGCCATATCTCGTTGAAGAAGACTCTTCCCACAGTCGTCTCCAGCAATCTCTTCTCAGAGTCGCCGAATATCGTGCTCTGCTGGTAATCGGGATTCTTAAACCTAATCACGTCGTGAAGCTTAACTGCGCTTTCTGCGTAAGCCAATGTTACTTCGTTCACGCCGCCAAAAAGCGGAAGATGTCGCTTTTCGTCCTCATCCTTGTTCTTACGAAAAGATTGAAGTCTGTCCTTCTGACTCAGTGAGGTGAGGTAGTATATGCCCAAAGCAATGTCCTGAGTAGGCGTCATGATAGACCTACCGCTTGAAGGTGAGAAGATGTTGTTCGTGGACAGCATGAGCAGCTTTGATTCCATCTGCGCTTCCACAGAGAGCGGCACATGCACCGCCATCTGATCGCCGTCGAAATCAGCGTTAAACGCAGTGCATACCAGCGGATGTATCTGTATTGCCTCGCCCTCAACCAGAACGGGCTCAAAGGACTGCACGCTCAATCTGTGCAGTGTTGGAGCTCTATTCAGCATTACAGTCTTGCCTTTCGTAACTTCCTCCAAGATGTCCCAAACTTCGTCGGATTGGCGCTCGATCAGCTTCTTGGCACTTCGAACGGTGTGAACTATCCCGATGTCCTTCAGCCGTTTAATGATAAATGGCTCGAACAAAACCAATGCCATCTTCTTCGGCAGACCGCACTGGTGCAGTTTCAGTTCAGGCGCAACAACAATCACCGATCGACCGGAGTAGTCAACACGCTTGCCAAGCAGGTTCTGACGGAAACGTCCGCCCTTTCCGCGAAGCATGTCGCTCAACGATTTGAGAGGGCGATTTCCCGCTCCAGTGACAGCCCTGCCATGATGGCCATTATCAAAGACCGCATCCACGGCTTCCTGGAGCATGCGTTTTTCGTTTCTGATTATGACATCCGGAGTCTTTAATTGCTGAAGATTCTTCAAACGATTGTTTCTATTGATCACTCTGCGATAGAGATCATTAAGGTCCGAAGTTGCAAAGCGACCTCCTTCCAGAGGGACAAGCGGACGCAACTCGGGCGGAATTACAGGCAGAACCTCAAGGATCATCCATTCCGGCCTCGCTTCGCTGCCTCTGAATCCTTCCACAACCTTCATACGTTTAGCGAGTTTCTTGCGGGCTTGTTTGCTGCGCGTTTTCTCCATCTGGTCTTCCAACTCAACCATCAACTTATCCAGATCTACTTTTCTGAGTGCATCACGCACACCTTCAGCGCCCATCTTTGCCTCAAAACCGTCGCCATACTTTTCCTGAGCTTCTCGGTACTCCATTTCGCTCAGAAGCTGATTCGCTTTGAGAGGTGTGTCGCCCGGCTCCACGACAAGGTAATCCTCATAGTACAAGACTCGCTCAAGATGCGTGGTGGTCATATCGAGCATGAGGCCGATACGACTCGGCGTACACTTGAAAAACCATATGTGCGACACTGGCACAGCCAATTCGACATGTCCCATTCTTTCGCGTCGCACTCTTGAAACCGTGACTTCAACGCCGCACCTGTCGCATATCACACCCTTGTGCTTGACTCGTTTGTATTTGCCGCAACTGCACTCCCAGTCGCGTGTTGGCCCGAAGATTCTCTCGCAGAAGAGACCGCCTCGTTCCGGCTTGTAGGTTCGATAATTAATGGTCTCCGTGTTCTTGACCTCGCCGTGACTCCACGACCTGATCATTTCTGGGGAGGCCAGCGAGATTCGAACAGCGCTGAATCTCTCAAATTCCGAAAGTCCCATGATTTCTCTGGCGCCCTGATAATTCACTATCCCGCCTCCCGGCTTTTGACAGCCTTACAATCTTTTCTGCTGCGATTTGTCGCCCTTAAGCAACTCCACGCTGAGACAGAGCCCTCGCAATTCGTTCGTAAGCACACTGAACGATTCCGGCATACCTGCATGCAGCGTATTCTCGCCCTTCACAATCGACTCGTAAATTCTAGTTCGTCCTGCAACATCATCGCTCTTTACCGTCAAGAGCTCTTGCAAAGCATAGGCAGCGCCATATGCCTCAAGCGCCCAGACTTCCATTTCGCCAAGTCTTTGCCCGCCGTATTGCGCCTTGCCTCCCAGCGGTTGTTGCGTGACCAGCGAATAGGGGCCCACCGCCCGCGCATGAATCTTGTCGTTAACAAGATGATGCAGCTTCATCATGTATATCTGCCCAACCACAACGCGCTGGTCAAACGCCTCGCCGGTCCTGCCGTCGTATAGAACCATCTTGCCGTCTTCAGGTAAATTAGCCTTACTTAGCATCTCCTTAATCTGAAGCTCTGAGATGCCGTCGAAAACCGGCGTGGCTATTTTTATTCCAAGAATCTTGCAGGCCCCTCCAAGATGCGTTTCAAGAACCTGTCCTAGATTCATTCGCGACGGAACTCCCAGCGGATTCAACACCATATCAACAGGCGTTCCATCCGGCAGGAATGGCATATCGCAATCAGGAACGATCTTCGCTACCACACCCTTGTTTCCATGCCTACCAGCCAGCTTGTCACCCACAGCCAGCTTCTTCTTCGCCGCCACGTACACGCGCACTTGTTTTATTATGCCCTGATCAATATCATCGCCGCTTTCAGCCCTGTTAATGGCCCTATCCAGTTCCATATCTGCTTCAGCAAACTTGGGACTGAAATCCGAGATGATTTCGTCAATCTTGATTTGGATCGGACTGCTCTCTATTTGTATGTGATCATAGGCAGCTGCCAATTTTCGAAGCAGAGTCTTGGTGATCTTCCTGTTCGCAGGAATAATTATCTCGCCGGCTTCGGCATCCACAACATCAAGAGGAATTTTTTCGCCCAGAAGAACATTGCTCAGCGCCTCAGTTAATTCGTCTGTAAGCCTCTGTCGCTTCTGTTTGTGTTCTTCCTTAATACCCTTTAATTGATTTCGCTTCTCGCCTCTGGTTGGTTCGTCGCGCTTCAAGTCCTTGTGCGCCGTGACCTTCACGTCCATCACTATTCCAAATGTCCCGCTCGGAACTACGAGAGACGTATCACGCACTTCTGCTGCTTTCTCGCCAAAAATCGCACGCAGTAGCCGTTCTTCAGGTGCGAGCTCTGTTTCGCTCTTGGGCGTAATCTTCCCGACTAGTATGTCTCCAGGCCCGACTTCGGCGCCAACAGACACAACACCGTCCGACCCGAGATTCTTCAACGCCTCTTCTCCAACATTAGGGATGTCGCGCGTGATTTCCTCTGGTCCCAGTTTCGTATCCCTAGCCCCAACTTCAAATTCCTGAATATGGACGGAAGAGAATATATCATCTCGGAGGACGCGCTCACTGATCAGAATGGCATCCTCAAAGTTGTATCCCAGCCAAGGCATAAAGGCGACAAGCAGATTCTTGCCAAGCGCCATCTCGCCGCCGGACGTTGCAGGACCATCCGCAAGGACATCACCCTTTTCAACCTTGCTGCCTGCTTTTACTATCGGTTTCTGGTTAAAGCAAGTACCTGCGTTAGATCGTCTGAATTTTTGAAGCTTGTATTCATCGAAGAGCTCTTTGCCTGTTTTTTTGTTCGGCAGGGTTCCATCCTCTGTAATGATAATCTTCTCCGCCGATACATAAGCCACCTTCCCCTTGCTTCGGCTTATTTGGGTTACCCGTGAATCCCTTGCCGCACGTTCCTCAAGACCCGTAGCAACGTACGCTGACTCGGCCTGAAGCAGCGGGACAGCCTGACGCATCATGTTTGCGCCCATGAGAGCCCTATTTGCATCGTCATGTTCAAGGAATGGAATCAGACCAGCAGCAATACTGATAACCTGTTCCGGAGACACATCCATGTATTCCACTTTTTCCTTCGGAACTTCCAGAAAATCTGCACGGTAACGCACTGAAACAGTATCGCCCGTGAAACGGTTCTGGCTGTCGAGAGTTGAGTTTGCTTGAGCTATGACATATTTCTCTTCCTGATCCGCAGTGAGATATTCAACATCATCTGTTACACGCCCGTTCACAACTTTTCGATACGGACTCTCGATAAAGCCGAATTCATTACATTTTGCATAGATGCCCAGAGAAGATATCAGACCGATATTAGGCCCCTCCGGAGTTTCGATCGGGCAAATCCTGCCGTAGTGACTGCTGTGCACATCTCTAACCTCGAAGCCCGCCCTCTCTCGACTGAGGCCGCCCGGGCCAAGAGCACTGAGACGCCGCTTGTGCGCAAGCTCAGAAAGCGGATTGGTCTGATCCATAAACTGGCTCAATTGACTTCGGCCAAAGAAATCCTGAATGACGGCCGAGAGAGATTTTGAGTTTACAAGCCTCTGTGGCGTCAGCACCCCCTTGGATGGATCGAAGAGCGTCATTCGTTCTCTGATCAGTCGTTCGGTTCGCGCCAGCCCCACGTGGCATTGGTTCTCCAGCAACTCTCCCACCGTGCGAATGCGTCTGTTTCCGAGATGATCAATGTCATCAACGCTCTCTTCGCCTTTTCTTATATTTAACAAAAGTCGCACCGCCTCTACTACATCCAGCTTGTCCAAAACTCTCAGCTTGTCGTCAACCTTGCCCGTCAACTCCAGCTTCTGGTTTATCTTGTAGCGCCCTACCAAGCCCAAGTCATAGCGTCTAGGATCAAAAAACTGCCTGCGCATGAGCTGACGCGCATTCGAAGGCGTCGCAGGATCGCCAGGTCGAAGCTTGTGGTAGATATCCTTCAGAGCGTCGTCTGTCGTGTGCGTCTGATCCGCACGAACACTGGTTACAAAGACGCCACCATCCCAAGACACATTCACTACGTCAGCTGTCTTGAAACCGGCATCACGCATCTGATCCAGTACTGACGGCGTCACCAAGTCGTACTTCCTTGCTAAGACTGTCTTGGAATCAACATCAACGATGTCATCCTTGAAGACACGATCTGTTATAGTGTCCTCATTGCGCGCCGCTTTGACGTCCAAGCTCTCAAATGTGTAGTATAGACTCAGCAACTCTTCATCCGTACCGTATCCCAATGCGCGGAGAAATGTTGAGACAAGAAACTTTCTACGTCGTCGTTTCCGATCCATGTAAACCCATATCAGATCGGATGTATCGAATTGAATCTCAATCCACGAGCCCCTGTCCGGAATTATTCGGACTGAGAAAAGCGTTGAACCATTGGGATGTTCAGCCTCTTCTGAACAAAGGCCTGGCGAACGATGCAATTGACTGACGACTACGCGCTCTGCGCCATTGACGACAAAGGAACCGTTGTCTGTCATCAGCGGAACCTCGCCCATGTAGACATTCTCTTCCCGGACTTCATCTCCATCTTTCAGCCTGAATGTCACGTGTAGCGTGGCTGCGTGCGTCTGTCCTTCGTACAAGGTCTCCAAAGGCAACAGCCTCGGCGCCGCAAGTTCATACTTGACAAAATCCAGAGAGTATCGCCCATCATAGCTTTCAATGGGAAAAACCTCTTTGAAGATTGCCTGAAGACCTTGCCGCTTTCTCTTCATGGAGTGACAATCCATTTGAAGGAAATCGGCATAGGATTTCGTCTGAATGTCAATTAGATCAGGCGGTTCTATCACCGATTTAAGTCTGCCGAATTTCTTTCGTTCAGCCATGCAGGACCTCGTAAAGCAAACGCTAAAAATTACTTGTTACTTGACCTCAACTGTTGCCCCAGCGGCCTCAAGCTTCTTCTTCATTTCCTGAGCTTGATCCTTTGTCACGCCTTCCTTTACCATTTTCGGCGCGCCTTCAACCAAGTCCTTTGAGTCCTTCAAACCAAGACCGGTTATCGCCCTGATTTCCTTGATAACACCGATCTTGTTGGCTCCAGCGGCGGTCAGAACAACCGTAAACTCTGTTTTTTCTTCCGCCTTTGCACCGCCGGCAGCGCCAGCAGCTGGAGCAGCCGCCATAGCCATCGGCATGGCCGCCGACACTCCGAGTTCTTTCTCTAGAGCCTTCACAAACTGCGACAGCTCAAGAACACTGATACCTTTGATCCATTCAATGACGTCTGCCATTTTCCCGCTGACAGCCACGCCTTCCGTTTTCACTTCATTTGTTGTTTCTGACATGATCTGCTCTCCTATTCTTCGAAGCCCATCGAGAGGCACGACGGACACTTCATTCACTTCACTTACCTGAAGTCTTTTTTTCCTCTATCGCCTTAAGCACATATAGCAAAGTGCATATTTTCTGATTCATCGCATCAACCATTCTCGACATTGGAGCTGCAATCGTTCCCACCATAATGCCGAGCAGCACCTCTCTTGCAGGAAGCGACGCCAGCTCTTCAACCATTGCAGCAGTTATGGCTTTTCCATCAAGAACGCCACCTTTTACAACCGGAAGTTTATTCTCCTCGACATATGCCTTCAGCATCTTTGCCGTCGCCGTGATGTCGCCATCGCCAGTGATCATCGCAGTTGGTCCGCCGAGGAAGTTTTCGATATCGCCGTAGCCAACTTCACGTGCCGCATTACCAAGCAGTGAATTCTTAACAACTTTGAAGTGCGCGTTCCCGCCGCGCATCTGGGCACGCAGCGCAGTCATCTGCTCTGCCTTTAATCCACGATAGTCTGCGAGAATCATGTACTTGGCATTCTTCAGGTCTTCATGAAGCTCACGCACCATTGATTCTTTTTCGGGTCTCATTTTGTGCCTCAAAATTAGCTATTCGTCAGTAACGTTAACGCGAATCCCCACACCCATTGTTGTGGTAACACAGCATTTCCTGATAAAAGCCCCTTTTACGCCTAACGGTTTTTCTGCCCTTATCGCCGCGATTATTGACTCGGCATTTTCGACCAGTTTATTAACATCAAAAGAACGTTTGCCGAATGCGACACCGACGTTGCCATTCTTGTCCATACGAAACTCGACTTTACCCGCCTTGGACTGCTGAACGGCGGCTGCCGTATCGTCGGCGACTGTTCCTGTCTTTGGATTTGGCATCAGTCCGCGTGGACCGAGAACCTTCCCAAGCTTCCTGACCTCTTTCATGGCTTCGGTTGTGGCAATTGCGACGTCGAATTCAGTCCAACCTGCCTTGACTTTCTCAATCAGATCCTCAAACCCGACCTGCTCCGCACCCGCTTGTTTCGCGGCCTCCGCAGCAGAACCTGTGGCAAAAACAATTATACGAACCATTTTCCCTGTGCCATGAGGCAGGCCAACGGTGCCTCTAACCGTTTGCTCCGTCTTAGATGCATCCACACCGAGGTTCATCGCCAGTTCCAAGCTCTCATCAAATTTCGCTGCTGGATTGGCCTTGAGAAATTCAATGGCCTTGTCCAAGGCCATAATGTCCTTTGGCGCCGTTTGCTTTATCGCCAGATATTTTTTTCCATGCTTTGCCATCTGATGTCTCTAGCTTGTCACCTGCCCCCGACTCACCCGACTATGTCTATGCCCATGCTGCGCGCGGTACCTTCGATCGTTCGCACGCCATTAGTTTCATCTTTTGCGTTGAGATCTTTCGCTTTCATTTTCACGATTTCCAAAATCTGTTGTCGAGTAACGGTTCCCACTTTCTCGCGATTCGGGACGCCCGAACCCTTTGCAAGACTGGCCGCCCGTTTTAGCAGCGACGATGCGGGCGGACTCTTCATTATGAATGTGAAACTCTTATCGTGGTAGACTGTGATTATTACCGGCACCACCAATCCGGCCTGATCCTGTGTAGCAGCGTTGAATGCCTTGCAAAACTCCATGATATTCACGCCGTGTTGTCCAAGAGCCGGCCCAACCGGTGGCGCAGGATTCGCTTGACCTGCTGCTATTTGCAACCTTATTTTCCCTGTAACTTTCTTTGCCACTTCAACCTCTGCGTCGCTTTGTCTTGCTTCAGGCTCTCTCCACCTGCCAGTATTCCAACTCTACAGGCGCCGATCTCCCAAAAATTGCCACTGAAACCTTCAATTTACCCCTATTTGGATCAACTTCCTCCACTACGCCACTGAAATTTAGGAACGGTCCATCAGTGATCTTAACCGTCTCGCCTGGTTCAAAAACCACCTTGAGCTTGACTTTGTCCTTCTTGTCATCAACCTGATGAAGGATCACTTCAACTTCTTCGGGCTGAAGCGGCACAGGCTTCTCACCGCCTATAAACCCAATAATGCCTGGCGTCTCGCGTACGAAATACCAAGATTTATCCCTTAATTGTTTAGCCTCATCGTAGAGGGCCACATGCGCCAAAACATACCCTGGAAAAAACTTCCTTGTTGTGGTGGAACGCACTCCCTTCTTAACTTCGGACACCTTCTCGGTGGGAATAACCACTTCGTCCAAGTATTCTTCCATCTCCTCCTGTTTGATGCGTCGACGTATGCTTTCCTTGACCTTCTGCTCTTGGCCCGTCAAAGTGTGCAGAACAAACCATTGCTTTTCCATATTACCGCCCCGGAGTAATTAGAACGTTCAACAGTTTGACGAGAATAGTATCGCTGATCCCTACAAACAGGGAGAGCATGCCCACGAAAGCAAGCACAACGATAGTTGACTCCACCAGCTCCTGTTTCTCCGGCCATGTCGTCTTCTTCGCCTCGACGACGACCTCTCCGGTGAAATTCCTTATTCCTTCAATAGCTGTCTGTAATCTGTTCATTTGCAATTAGCCACCCTAACCAAATCTATCTGGCAGGCCAGGAGGGGATTGAACCCCCAACCCCCGGTTTTGGAGACCGGTGCTCTGCCAATTGAGCTACTGGCCTACAAACACCTGCGACAAAACCAAAATCTACTTGACCTCTTTATGCGCTGTGCGCTTCCTCTCAAACCGGCAGTATTTCTGCAGTTCAAGCCGTGTCGTGGTCACCCTCTTATTTTTAGAGGTCGTATAATTTCGCTGCTTGCATTCAGTGCAGGCCAACACTACCAGTTCTCTCGCCATTGCACACCCGGTGACCTTCCATTCGGTTCAAAATAGACAACAATTGGCTAATTATCATTACTCAAGAATCTTCACTACTGTGCCGGCACCCACCGTATGACCGCCTTCACGAATAGCGAACCGCATCTTCTCCTCCAGAGCCACCGGACAAATCAGCGTCACCGTCACATGAAGATTGTCTCCCGGCATCACCATCTCAACACCTTCCGGTAGAGTAATGTCACCAGTTACGTCGGTCGTCCTGATATAGAACTGCGGACGATACCCCTTGAAGAACGGAGTATGCCGACCGCCCTCATCCTTGCTCAGAACATACATCTCTGCCTCGAACTTCGTGTGAGGAGTGATCGAACCCGGCTTTGCCAAGACCTGACCTCGTTCAACATCTTCCTTCTTGGTCCCGCGCAGCAGAACCCCGATGTTATCGCCAGCCCTACCTTCGTCAAGCAGCTTGCGAAACATCTCAATTCCAGTGGCGACTGTCTTCTGTGTGGGCTTCAGGCCGATGATCTCCACATCCTCGCCAACCTTTATGATACCACGTTCGACTCTTCCGGTAACGACCGTGCCACGTCCTTCAATAGAAAACACGTCTTCAACCGGCATCAGATATGGCAAATCCAGAACGCGAACTGGTTCTGGGACGAATTTATCAAGAGCTTCAAGAAGCTGATCAATACACTTGCATGCAGGATCATCCGAAGTCTTGGCCAATGACGCCGGCAGCGAACAGCCCCTGATGATAGGCGTTGTGTCACCAGGAAAATCGTACTTGGTCAGAAGCTCTCTGATCTCGAGCTCAACAAGCTCAAGCAGCTCTGGATCATCCACAAGATCAACCTTGTTCAGAAACACGACAATGGCGGGAACGCCCACCTGACGGGCAAGCAAGATGTGCTCGCGAGTCTGCGGCATCGGGCCATCTGCGGCACTTACGACGAGAATCGCACCATCCATCTGGGCTGCGCCCGTGATCATGTTCTTGATATAATCCGCGTGTCCCGGGCAATCCACATGCGCATAATGGCGGTTATTTGTACTGTATTCCACATGCGCCGTTGCGATTGTCAGAATCTTTGTCGGATCCCTTCGCCCAGCGCTCTCTGAAGCTTTAGCCACTTCATCGTAGGAAATATGATTTGCCATACCTCTTAACGATTGCACATTCGTTATGGCAGACGTCAGCGTCGTCTTGCCATGATCAACGTGTCCAATCGTGCCAACGTTAACATGCGGCTTCGTGCGATCAAATTTTTCCTTGGCCATGGTATGTTCCTCCAACTACCTCTGCGTGTTGTCGTTCCTCTTCTCTTGCATATATACTACTACATATGGAGCCCACGAGCGGGATTGAACCGCTGACCTCATCCTTACCAAGGATGTGCTCTGCCAACTGAGCTACATGGGCAGATTCTTTCCCGCTTTATCAACGGCAAAAGACAACACCCCTCTGCCCCTCCGATTCCAAATATTTTGGCCGGAACAGGAGAGCAGCGTGTTGTCATCCATATTCAATTACTGTTACTGCGATGAAGTCCTTCGACCTCAACAATAAGAAACGCCGCAGAATACCAGACTGCGCGAATCTGTCAAATAGTTTTTCAGAAATCTTTTTTTGCGCGCCATGCAGCACGATAAATGTCAGCGAACTCTGGGCGTTCATTCATAATTGATGTTACCGAAATAGGACGTGAAATGATCGACTGAACGCGAGATGAATATCGCATCACTTCTTTTGCCCATATATCCACGCCTCATCATACATGGCGACAATATTCTCCACGGGAGTGTTCACCTGCAGATTATGACAGGAGGCCAGAATGTAGCCTGTGCCGTCGTTTGCCAGGGAGTCAATGCAGTGGCGCACCTCGGCGCGCACTTGATCAGGAGTTCCAAAAGGCAGCACGCGCTGATTTTCGACAGCGCCATGAAAACAAATCCGCTTCCCAAATTCGGCTTTCAGCCCTTCCATTTCCATACCAGGGCAGGACCACTGAACTGGATTCAGGATATCTATTCCCATCTCGACGAGAAGAGGCAGGAACGGACGGCAACAACCATCGTCATGATGAAACACCTTGATACCGAACTCGTGGCACAAATCAATAAAGCGCTTGTGGTGGGGGGCATAGAATTCCTTGTAGAGATCCACGCTGACAAGCGGGCCGGTCTGACTTCCGAGGTCGTCGGTCACCTCTGCAACATCAATCAGCCCTTCGCAAGCCTCGAACATACTGCGGTGATGGTTGTAAAAGAAATCTGAAATTCGCCCGACGAGAAAATGCGTGAACTCAGAGTCAAGCAAGGGATCCACCAACGACTGCTCGAGCCCCCTGAGAAGATTATGATAGTAGAAAGGCGCCATATATCCGCACTTCACGGCCTTTGCGTGGCCGGCCTCCTTCGCATATAACCGCATCTTGGAGTAATCGAACAACGCAGTTGTCGGCCATGCGTAAGCATTAATTTCGTCAATCGTGTTGGCGCTCGCGAGTGGACAGAACGATTGTTCAGAGTAGACGCCGCCGTCGTGGGGAACAAGTCTTTTGCGGATCCCCCAGAAGTCCACAGATTCGCCCTGTAAAGACGGTAATGTTGGGCCAACGTACTCTGGCCCAACAAAGCCAAACCCGTCAATATGGAGTTCAGCGGCGATGTCGGTTTTTTCGCCGAAGTGCTTGACTAACTTTGCCCAGACCTCTCCGGTTGCCCATATATCGGTCGGTATGCGATCAACTGGTTTCCGGCTGATCGCAGCAAGTATTCGTTCTCTCGAATTCAATCTCTGCTCCTAATAATGGTTTTTCAACTCCCAAAAACTTCACGAACATGTGCTTTATCCACCCAGCATCGAGCCAATGCCTTCTTTTCAAGATCACGACACCATATGATCGTGCGTGGCGACGCCTTCGACCTCGGCTCAACGGGCGACATCGCGCTGACCCGGATTACGTGTAACCATGACCATATTCACTCAAGAAGTGCATGTCCTGATCATTGCGCAATCACCGTTTCGAACTCTCACTTAGGGAAAGTATATGCGTTGTCTGTTTTTCTGGGAATAAGAAACGAAAGGCCCTAGTCGTTTAACCTTGCGCATCCAAGAAGACCATTGCAATGGAATTCAAAGCGACAACATATTTTGGTCTTTGGTGAACATCATTACTGCTTCCCTCCGAACCATGGCGCTGCGGCGAGTTACTCGTATTTCAACTCGCCGCAGGCTTCGAGAAAGTGGCGTCTTCTTTTGACAATTATTGGGTCAGCGGTTTTGGCCTGTTGGTAGAATGCCATCACCGTAAAGATTGCCTGACGCAATTCGTTGTAAGATTTGTATCTTTCTTAGGGATCTCTTTTTATCATCTTATCCACAGGATCAATCAACGACTTGTCGAAACCTTGCATTCGCGAGTTCGTTTGTATGCGCAGCTTCATCGTGTGCGCCCGGACCGCGGTCCTCACTTCTGTCCTTGAGAAAAAGGAGTCGCCTATCAAAGCGTAATAAAGAACCATGCCGAGCGAATACATGTCACTGCGACAATCCTCGCCCATCCTGAAACATCTTTCGGGCGGTATAAAAAGGACGCTTCCAAGCACCTGCGTTGACTCGCTTCCCCGGCGCCGCTTCCTCGCGTTTCGCGCAGAGACCAAAATCAACTATCGCCGCCAAGCTGTTCTTCTTCACGATCACATTCTTTGGTTTCATGTCGCGATAAATGTAGCCCGCCTTCCAGACGCATTCGAGAGCGCTCACAAGATCCAATATATAATAAAGGCACTCTTTCGAAGAAATCTTCCCGCGAACTGTGATATATTCGCTCAAGCGCTCGCCATCGGCAAATTCCATGATCATGAATGGCATGCCGTCATCCATCTCTCCGTAAGCATACGTTTCGACAAGGTGAGGATGCGGCTCGAAGGTATACGCTATCTCGGCCTCCCGCAGAAATCTGTCAATGGCGGCCTGGTCAATGTGTTCAGACCTTTGCATAACCTTTATGGCGGCTTTGAGCTTGAGATTCCCGCGCGCCCTGCCAAGTTATATTGAGCCAAACCCGCCGGCTCCGATCGGCTGCATTGTCCACCAATCGTCAATCTTCAAAGGCACAAATACGAGATCGCCGCACTTTGGACACTTGGTCATTGAGAGTCGGCCACAGAGAGTGAAATCCATCACGTCTCCGCATTTCTCGCACGTTATGTGTCGTAGCTCGTATTCGTGCAAAATCCGTTCGAGCTTTGCTTCGCCAAACCCGAAGAACTTACTCAAGAAACCTTCAGCTTTCCCGACCACGCTTGCACCTCTGGTTGTGGAGGATAAAAAAACAATCTATCCCGTTTCCCGATATTTTGGTACACGTTTTCGCCTGTTGACACAAGGTTGAAAGGAAGAATATGAAAGCAGATTCCAGCCACATCAAGCAGATCAAGGTCGTCTCCAACACTCACTGGGACCGCGAGTTCCGCCGCTCTTTCGAGAAGACACGCAGACGCCTGCTCACAATGCTCGACATCACGCTTGGCATTCTCGATTCCGATCCAGCCTATCATTCGTTCACCATGGACGGACACTCCATCATGATTGACGACTATCTCGAAATGCGCCCCGATAAGCGCGCACTTGTGCAAAAGCTGGTCCGCAATGGTCGCCTCATCATCGGTCCATATTACACGCTCGCCGAGGAATTCAGCATCGGTCACGAACCGCTGGTCAGAAACCTTATGATGGGCCGAAAGACCGTTGAAAAGTATGGTGGTAAATGCGGCACTGTCGCCTACACGCCGTCATCATGGGGACAGACCGGCCAGCTTCCGCAGATTCTGGCCGACTTCGGCTTGAACAAGATGATGTTCTATCGCGGCATCTCCCACCACGAAGCAGACGCCGAATGGATATGGCAGGCGCCCGACGGAACGCGCGTGCTCGCAAGCCGATTCGCAGTGTACGCCCGTTACAACTGGTATTATCAGGTTCATCGCGCGGTTACGCAAAACCGGGTTTTCGAAAAAGATTTCATCTGGGGCGTGCGCGACGAAGTGCCCATGCGCATTGCCGACGGACTCGCCGGCGAGGATCTCGCTTTCGATCTCCAGTCGCCTGAAGCCGTCTACGACAAGACCAAACTCCGCCATGCAATCGAGGACATGGTCAAACGTGAAGGTCCGCATTTCACAACCGAAGTTTTCCTCGCAATGAACGGCCACGACATATCCGTCGCACATCCATTGGAATCCCGAATCATCCGCGACGCAAAACAATTGCTTGGCAAGCGTTATAAAATCGAGCACACAGATCTCGAAGGATTCTGGACCGAAGCGGAGAAGCATCTGGATAAAGACAAATTGCCGGTGCTCGTGGGCGAGAGGCGCTCCTATCTCAAAAAGGGCATGTGGACATTCCTGTTCCCCGGAACCGTGAGCGCACGGACCTATCTTAAACAAAGCGACTTCAAGGCCACAAACGCACTGGTATACAATGCTGAACCGTTCGCGAGCCTTGCCAACTGGCTCGGTCTACCTTATCCAACTCTCTACATGGAAAGAGCCTGGCGCTGCCTGCTTTCGAATCACACTCACGATGCAAACGGCGGCTGCGCTCCGGATGCGGTCTGTCAGGACATGGAATACCGGTATCGCAATGTGTGCGACATTGCGGACATCGTCACAGAAGACACGATGTCGCACATAGCGAAGAACCTGTCTCCGAAAGGCGTTCCCGCTGACGCAATGCAATTGGTTGTCTACAATCCGCTGCCCATTGGGCGCGATGTAGTGGCACTTGTGGATCTCGAAATGCCATCCGAATTCAAGGCTCGCGCTGCGCGCCTCGAATGTCTTGCCGATCCGATGGTATCGCGTCAACCGATCAGCGACGAGAAATCCAGTTCGTTTGTCGATAGCATCTGGGAGGTGCCGCGCATTCTTGATTCCAACCGCGTAAAGTTCTACGCCCAACTCTCAAGATTGCCCGCGCTGGGTTACAGAACCTACAGGGTGATTCCAGAAAGACAGGCACTCCGCCCATCGAAACCAATGCTGACAGGACGCAACTCGATGGAGAACGAATTCCTGCGGGTGAGGATCAACCTGAACGGAACTGCTACTGTCACAGATAAATCAACACGCCGGACATACGAGAATTTGAACTACCTTAGAGACGATGGCGAATGCGGAAACGCATGGAAACACGTTTCATTGCGCTTCGACCGCACCTTCGACAGCCTTGGCGTCAAAGCAAGCGTCAAGGTGCTGGAAAACGGACCGCTTGTGACCGTGCTCGCGGCCGACTACAAATTCCCGGTTCCATCCGATTATGCAGACGGCACCCGACGCAGCAAACAACTCGTCGAGTTGCCCGTTCATGTCGAATACCGGCTCGAGAAAGGAGCACGGCGTCTGGGAATCACGCTTACGGTTGACAATATCGCCCGCGATCACTGGCTGCGCGCCTCGTTTCCCACCGGACTGCAAACAGACGTCTCATGCACCGACAGTCATTACGACGTTGTAACGCGTCCGATAGCCATACCTGATTCCACCGGCTGGGTAGAACCGGCATTTGGCACGCATCCGCTTCGCACGTTCGTCAGCCTTTCTGACGGAACACGTGGTGTGGCTCTCTTCCCGCGCGGTCTTTACGAATATGAAGTGTTTGACGACTCGACGAGAACGCTCGCACTGACACTGATTCGGGCTTGTCGCATCAAGCTGGCGGTGAGCGAGGAAAAGCAAACCGAACTGCCCGATGCCGGCATCCAATGTCCTGGCATCCGCCGTTTTGAATATGCGGTACACTTCCATTCGGGCGATTGGAAAAGCGCATGCCTGCTCAACGCCGCAGCGGAAGCTGCCATTCCGGTGCGGGCAGCGTTGACTGGACGCGGGAAAGGCAAATTGCCCCATGAGTCCAGCCTGATGGTTTTCGACAATCCATCCATCCATGTCACATGCGTAAAACAAGCGGAGGACGGGCGAGGACTGATCGTGCGCTGTTTCAATCCGTTGGACGCAGCGCAGGATGTCGTGTTCACGTTCGGCGGAAGAATCACAAAAGCGCATCGATGCCGGATGGACGAAAGCGTGATCGGTGGCATCAAGACAAACGGAACACGGTTGTCTCAAACAATCGAACCGCGAAAGATTAGAACGATAAGAGTGGTGCTGGCATGAAAATACATGGCATCGGACAGATTGCGGAAGCGTACAAGAACGATTTCATCGAAATCGAAACCGCCGGTGACGGTCTATGGCGCACAGGCAAGGATGGCGTGCTGCTGATACTCATGCCGCGCGACAAGAAAGTCGAATTTATCGTTTTTTCCGACAAAACTCTTGTACATGTAAAATCGTCCATGGGATACCCTGCAATCTATTCTCTCAATGACGCCGACTTCAAGGCGCCCGCCGAGGCCGTCTTGATGGATCTTGATGGGACCAGCGTACACAGCGAGGCATTCTGGATTTGGGTCATCGAACAGACCACGGCGCGCCTGCTCCGCAATCCCAAATTCACACTCGAACCAGACGATGAGCCGCATGTTTCCGGTCACTCGGTTTCCGAACATCTACAGCATTGCATACAGAAATACTGCCCCGGCAAGACTGTGGAAGAAGCCCGAACACACTATTTCGATATCACGCATCGCGAACTGAAGGAAATCCTCGCAGGCAAAGGGCGCGTTGACGCTTTTTGCCCAGCTCCCGGACTGAAAGAGTTCTTGATCAAACTGAAAGAATCCCGCATACGGATCGGATTGGTGACATCAGGTTTGTATGAGAAAGCATGGCCGGAGATTGTGGCGGCGTTTCGCACTTTGAAAATGGGCGATCCGCTCGACTTCTATGACGCTATCATAAGCGCCGGTTTTGCTATCCGGAAAGGCCAAGTCGGTACGCTTGGCGAACTGGAGCCGAAACCGCACCCGTGGCTCTATGCCGAAACAGCCCGCGTAGGACTCGGATTGACCACGGGAGGGCGCAATCGGGTGATCGGAATGGAAGACTCCGGCGCCGGCGTAGTATCAATCCGTCTTGCGGGCTTCGCCGCCATCGGCGTCGGCGGCGGCAACATCGAAAAGAGCGGCATGCGACCGCTTCTGTTCGCATCCTGCAACACCCTCGCCGATGCCTTGCCGGTGATTCTCGGCAAGAGATAATAACCCGAGAACGGTTTCCGCAGGTACGCAACGCATAGCGTCTCCCAGAACGTTACCGCGCAAGGGGCGAGCTCCCGCGAACTACCTTGGCGCGGCGTTTTGGCAATTCAAATCATGCCGATGACATTTTCTCAATCAGCCTAA
>CAZASC010000001.1:151517-177755 GCA_964487695.1 uncultured Victivallales bacterium | reverse complement strand
GGCCAAATGGAGCGAAGATAGACACTCGTCCCTCCTTCGCTCTAACCGGCCTCGATTTCATCCACGTTTCCGGTTTTCCCAGGGCGTTGCCCAGGGCTCTGGAATGCGACCCTTTCAGGGTCGTTCAATTCATGATTCGCTTGAATATTGAGTGTTGTGTATTGAAAATTCCCACTCCATCTCCTTAACGAAACGTTGCGAAAAAGAAATCCCGCCACGGATTTACACAGATAAACACGGATTCTGCGAACACCTTCTGATCCGTGCTTATCCGTGAAGATCCGTGGCTAAACAATATATGAAATCGTTCCCAGGGCGCAACCTCGGTACCGCTCCAACCAAAACAGATCTCAAGTGGCCAAATGGAGCGAAGCATGACAACGTCCTCATCTCGCTCACACCGGCCTCCATTCTCTCTGCGTTTGCATTTTCCTCAGGGCGTTGCCCTGGGCTGCGGAATGTGACCCTTTCAGGGTCATTTATTTCGCCGTCTCTTCTTGGTCTGCCAAATCTACTCAATGCAAACGAGATGTGGGGTTGCCGGAAAACAGGCAAGCGCTTTGCGGTTGGTTAAGGTGGTGTGTGTTGGAGCGATGGCGGTGCAGGTTCAGCCAAAAGGGTGGGGTGCGGTTGTGTCCGAAAAAGTAGTCTTTCAGAGTTCGAAACGCTCGGCGCGGACTTTCGCGGAACGTACGCCAGCCTTGATCAGATCAGCAATCATCCGTCTCATCATTACGGGAGATCCACAGATATAGAAGGCTTTATCGGGATTGAGCTCAGCGACGTGGCGCCGGATCATATCCATGGTGACACGCCCTTTCTCGCCCGGCCAGGACGGCTCCGCATTGCTCAAGACGTGTACGACTTTCAGACGTGGATGCGCACCGGTGGCGATTGCATTCAGTTCGTCACGGAATACAATATCCTGCTCGCCTCGATTGGCGTAGAACAGCGTTACGGAATTGTCCGAGGCAGTGTCGCGCATATGACGTAGCATGCTCATGAAGGGCGTGATGCCGATTCCGCCCGCGATAAAGACCATGTCGTGTTCTTCCGGGTAAAAGCAGTAAGAGAAACGTCCGAAAGGCCCCTGGATACCAACCAGATCGCCGGGCTTTACGCTGCCAATCGCAGCCGTGAAGTCGCCGGATTCCTTGATTGTGGCTGAATGAAAGCCTGGCGCATCCGGACTGGAGGATATAGTAAACGGATGTTCCTCCGATTGACGGCTCCCGGAATGGAAGGAAATGAACTGGAACTGGCCTGGATGGAAGGAGAAGCATGGCGTGCCGTCGGACGTGGCCATCTTCAGTGTCCAGACATTGTGGCTTTCACGAGACACATTTATAATGCTGAACGAGTGTTTCCTCCGGTAATGCGGCCCGATGACTTTGTGCCAGCCGTAGCTGATCGCAGCAAGGACGGCAAGGGTGATCCAGATAGTCCGCATGACCGCATTCGACAAGTCTGCTCCGATATTCATGCTATGGACGAACCCGACGGTCACGATCACGCAGGCCAGCACGTTGTGGGTAGCCCGCCATTGTTCGTAGCGCAGGCGGATCTGCGTTTGAAGTAACGAGATCAGAATGATGACAACGAGCGCCAGCAGGCCGATCTTTCCGATGGTGATGAACCACGGCAGTTGGAAACTGGTGAGAAGTCGCCAGTGGTTGGCGGATGCCAGCACGACAGGATGAGCGACCAGAAGGGAGCCCGCGACGATCGCCATTATTTTGTGGAAGATGTAGACGGCATCCAGCCCGAATGCCCGGTCAACGATTTTCAGTCGCGCCGACAAAACGGGCTGAAGGGTAAGAATAGGCAGTCCCAGCAGCGCCAACATTCTGCCGATTCTGGAGACAAGCGGATCCGGCGGACGTGTATCCACCAACATGGCGACAATAAGCGGACCGCACGCAATGGCGCAGTACACGGTTATAAGGAGCATGCGTTGGAGACGGAACGACACGTTGCGTGACCTGCCTGCCGCCGTGATTTCGCTCGACTCTTGATGCGCATCACGCGGCATGCCCGAACTCCGCGACGAGCAGGCGGTCGAAGCCATCAACATGCGAACCTCCTTTTGTGTTTTGAACCTAAAGTTGCACAGTGGGATCATCGTGAGGGATCGCCCGGAATGTTACAATTGGCAAGCCCCTGAAAGCATTCTTCTAAATACCTTAATGAGAGAAGGTTCTAAAGTTACAGTAAACGGAGGGCAGGGGACTGGAATATCCGGTATTCTTTAGTGTTTTCTGTTGGAATTACGGACGTTTGGCTGCACAATAACAGCCCTGAACTTGGAGACGTCATGAGAAATGCAATATGCTTTGTTTGCCTCTGCTTGCTCGAATTGCAAGTTGTCGCTCAACCTATGCAGGAAAGTGGAGCCGATCCGGCTGTGCATTTTTCGGACGCCAATTTTGAACGCGCAGTAAGAATGGCGCTCCCATTCAAGAATCAGGCGACAAATCAGATCTGCGTGAGCGATGTGGAGTCGATTACAGTCTTGGACGCCGGTTCATCCCGGATTGCCGACGTGGCCGGCATTGAGGCCTTGAGAGGCCTGCAGAGTCTGAATCTGAGATGCAACCATTTGACGAATCTCGATCTCTCCGCTTGCGCCAGCATTCAAGGTGTATCTTGCGGTAATAATCCACTCGCGAAGTTGAATCTCTCTGGCTGTGCCAGGCTCCAGTACTTGTTTTGCGACAATGGTGAGCTCACTGATCTGGATCTGTCTGCCTGCACGAACTTTCTGACCCTTGGTTGCAAAAACAATCAACTCACGAATCTAAACGTCATGGCTTGCGCAAACCTCAGGAATTTGCTCTGTGAGAACAATCGTCTTGCAAAGCTGAACGTCCCGGTTTGCGCCAGCTTCCAAAAACTATTTTGTGAGAACAACCGGCTCACAACGCTGGATGTGTCTGGATGCTCAAACCTCAGAAATGTGGATTGCGGGCACAATCAACTGACGAACCTGAACGTCTCAGGGTGTTGCAAGCTCCAGAATCTTGATTGCGCCAATGACCGGCTTGCGGAGATTAATATCTCGGCCTGCCCATGCCTTGAGAATCTGAAGTGCTGCAGCAATCGGCTTACCGTCTTGAACATTTCGTCCAATGGGATGCTTACATATGTGGATGCCACAGGCAATGCAATCACCAATATCATAGTCTGGTGGGAACCGCCGACGAAAGACAACAAGCCTGTCGCGTTCCAGTTTCTCTATGATGGTAATCCAACGTTCAGCAATCCGTAAATATTGGAGCGTCGAATTGGTCTTGCCATGATGTGGCGACCGGTCAAGGTCGTCGGGCAAAAGGATGTCTATTTCAAAAGGTGGAGGTTACGCAAACCGGCGCAAGGATGTCAATTTACCTGCTTGATTCTGTAATAGCGTGAGCTTACCGGCGCTGAGAAGTACAGATTTGTTACGAACATGCCGCCGGTTGCATTCATGTCCACGCCAAATGCGTTGGTCCAGACTGGATTCGTCAAAGAGTCCGTCTGCATCACTCTGTATTGGCCGCCGTAGCGCGTGTTCCAGCATAGTGAGAGGCCGTTGGTTCCTGACATCCCGACATTGGAGATGGTAAACAATCTGTTTGTTGTTCGTGGGGTGGGGATGGGCATTTGGTATATGTTTGTCGAACCATCAGGCCATCGTCCTTCGCTTATATCGTCTGACTGCGCTCCAAACACAACAGAGTCTGCCAATGTGTTATCGGGAGCGTACAGTGCTATTTTATCCCCAGACTTGCTTAAGCCGAAGCTCACATACAAATCGGAACCGGTCACGGTCTTCGCGGCATTTGCCCAGACCAGCATAAAGCCATGCCCCGGTATCGTAGTTCCATCCGGGACCTTGTTCAGGCTGTTCGTGTTCAGATTGCCGGCAAGCTGAAAGCCGGTGATATCCACCGTCTGCGTATCAGCATTGTACAACTCGAACCAGTCGTCAAAATCGCCGTCCGCAGGATCTGCCAGCGTGCTCGTGTTCTTGGCCATCCACTCGTTGATACATATATGCACAGGCAGCGAAGCGCTGTTGTTTTTCCCTCCAGGCGTAGGATAGTAGAATACCTGGCGCGCTCCGCCTGTCCCATCCGGGTAGTAGCCGTACGAACTGTCCTTCCCGATCGCACCGTAGTTCACATAATCGACGATAATTGCATTGGCACCGGATTTCCTCACCAGTGCCACGCTCCCGCTTGAACTGTTCATCATAAATCCGGCATGCAGATTCGTGCTCGCAGTAAGGTTTGTCTCTCCATCGCACCAGACAAGCTGATACCCATTGTTTGTCACAGACCATCCTGCAGGAAACGCCCACTTCGTCAAATTCGTGTAGCTGTCCGTCAGGTAGTAACCGTTAGAGAAGAGATTCACAGTGTTGCTGCTGTTATATAACTCCAGCCACGGTGCATATTGTCCCGCGTTGTTCTTGATCGTCGCCGTGTTCGACGGCATGATCTCGTTGATCCATAAATCGTCAAAGGACGGCAGACTCGCCGTGACAGAATTTGCCCGCCCCGGCGTATAAAGCGTGTTCGCATCAACCGCCCAATTGCCAACCCGATTGTTGTCTTTCGTGGTGTCAATCAACTGCAACGATGGCCCTCCTCCATTGGCTTGTGCTGGCCAGGGCGGATTGTTGTCGAACTTCACTTCGTCCAATATCTGCCATGTGTTGGTCGTCAGCGGCATCTCAAGTTTTATTGTTTCACCGCCATTGTTCAGGCTGCCAGAGTACTCGCCAACCACAACCTCGACGTTGGAGTATATTGCCTGATACCCCGCCAGATTCGCGGCCACTACAACATAACTCGTTGGCCCAATATAACTACCGCCGCCAAATGTGAAATCAACGCCATCCAATCGCATGCCGGTAAGGTCAAACCCATAAACACTGTTCGTGTTGTATATCTCCAGAAATTCGCCATGCAACTGTGCCGGATTATACATGATCTCGTTAATCACAAGGTTGCCTGCCGCCGACATATAGCCGCCGGTGTAGGTGACATTGATGTGGGCTGTTCCAACAACGTTGCCGTTCCGATCACGTCCGGAAAACGTGAGACTATTGAGCCCGTTCGTGAGTGACGCTGAAATATGCCAACTTGTTGTGGCAGTCCAGATGACGGGATATTCATTGCTGTTTATGAGGATTTTCTCAACCTGAACGGGAGCAGATCCGGCGATTGTAACCGGACTAACGCTCGTTGTAAAATTGGTCGTTGAAATAGTGAAGACCGTACTTGTCACAGACGCCATCTGCGATATGAGGTAGGTGCGCTGTTGGGATATCCAGGCTTCAATATTTGTTGGTGAAGTTGCCGTTACACCGTTCGCATTGAACGCGGCATACCAGGCATCCATAACAGGGTTGCAGTTTGCCGCCTGCATTGGCCCATCCGCCATGTCTTTCAGGAGATTCCAGAACTCGCGTCGGAAGGCTGGCTGGTTGACACTGCACATGCGGCAGGCGATGGGAAAATCAGTGGTGTCCGAAGGGAATGGAGAGACTCCGGGGCTAAAGGAGAAACACCAGTCCGTGTCGAATATGAACATTCTGGCTTTGTCCCCGACCGGGAGATACGCATACATGTTGTGAGCGTTGCCCAAGCCATACGTATCCCAGTTCCCCAGTGCGCCATTAATGGCGAAGTAACTCAGCCAACCGCGTGTATCAACGAGCGATTGCACCCGTTTCGTGAAGAGAGCATCGTTCGTCGTGGAGAATGCCGCGGCCAGGTCATACAAACCGGTGTAGTCATCGTTGGGGCGGTCACTTTGTTCCTTGCGCAAATACCAGCGATAGCGACTCTGCTTGTAGCTGCCATGAGAGTCCTCGTACAGGCCGAATGGATCGCCATCAAACAAGCCATAATTCTTGTAAATCTGTGGATCGCTATCACCGTACCAGCTGGCCGTTAGATCAACCGAAGGCTCCACAAAGTCAAACATAATGCCGTTGGCGCCGTCGCGTGGGGTTCCGTTCGCGAAGAATCGGACGTAACGAAGAGGAGATGCCTCAAAACCCATTTGTTCGGTGATCCAGTATCCAGTTTTGTTTATCTGAAACGTTGAATCGACTTGGCCGTTTTCCGGCACCCTAAAGAAAACACTGCCCTTGCCCAGGTATCTGTCGGACTTGGGCACATCTATGTTATATGACCCACTGTCAGTAGCGTTATCATAATCACGCCAAAATCCGTGCCATCTGCCGCCGCAATTGTAGATTGCCCTGTAATTACCCAGTACCAAGGTCAAACCGAGAGGTTCGTTACTGTACTTGCTGTAGGTCGGACCACAGATACTAGTCCACAGAAAAGCATTTGTCTGGCTGAGCCACATGAAGTAAGTCGCGAAATTGCCCGGCGGAACCGTATCGCCAAAACGCACAAGACATTCCAAGGGCGCAAGCATTGTAGTTGAAGGTGGACGTGGATACACGTTAGTGCACGCCGGAGCCACATTGTCCACAGCCGCGATTGTGAACCCCACAATAGTGCCCGACGATTGGGCGGGAATGGTTGCGCTGTAAATGCCGTCATTGGCGATCGCGTCGCCGCCAGTGCCGTTGTCAAGCATTGCAACTGTGTTTGTCGTCCATGATGGATCAATCCGGTAATTCAATTTGACCGAGGCAATACCGTCCGGATCGTTCACCCTGCACGTCACGACGACCGGCTGGTTCGATGGCAGGATTGGTGCGTGTGTTACCTCGCTTATGGCCGGTCCGGTGTTGGCCTTGTAACGGCTATTCGGCATCCCTGGCGTTCCAAGGTTGGCAGGAACATTCAATTTGACCGAGGCTTCGATCCAGAAGCCTTTCAGCCCCAACACGACATAAGGATATCCGCACAACCATCGCGCCATGGCCTTGATCTCGACATTGGTTGCGGGGGAATTCGTGCTGGGGTAGGTGGACAAGGGAAACGACACGTTATTCAGGTATGGGTCAACGGGCGGCGAATGCTGTGTCAATATCCACCCATTGGCTCCGGTGTCGCTTGCGCGGATGTGCAAGCTGGCGCTGCTCAAATAGCCCGTTGTCTCAAGGCCGGATCTGACATGATCGCCCCAGAACTGCCAGTTGCCGAGTCCGCTCTCGAAGGTTTGCAATGGAAGATATGTGGTTCCGCCGGGTGTAGCCATCTGCACATTATCCAGCAGGCATTCGCCGGCGTTCAAAAAGTAGACACGGAAAGCGTCTGGAGGTCCCATGCCGTTGTCAACGCTGCCGGTGTAATCAATGGTCGTCCAGCCGGCCTTGTGTGTCTCGTCGCTATCTGCCCAGTTCATCGCCAGCCGGTTGTCGCTGTGCGGGTCTATCAGCTCCAGACTGCTTCCGCCTGCATCCGACCATTGTCCCCAGCCGGCGTTGTACGTCACATCGTCCACATCCACGAAATCCTGATATGGCAGATTTATGTTGTCAGGTCTCGATAAGGCCAGTCGCCCGCCGCCGGACAGCTTTCCGGAATAGTCGCCAACCGTGTTGGCAGTGTTCAGGTTCGGATACTTTGTGAAAAGGTTCGTCGCGTTCTTCGCCACAACCACATAGCCGTTGCTCGCGATCAGTGTGCCGGGCGGAATCATGAAGTCTATGCCGGACGTAAACCGCCAGTAGCTCATGTCAACCGTACCTGTACCACGGTTGTACAGCTCAATATATTGATCGTCATCCAGTCCAGACATTGGAGCATACATTATCTCGTTGATAACGATGTCCGACTGGTAAGGAACGCTGTTGCTCGTTCCCGGCGTCCAACTTGACAACGTTTGAAAGCCCGGCGCCCCATCCGGATATCTTCCATAGGAAACCCCGTTCACCTGCGCGGGATACAAGATAGCGTCAATTACATAACTCTGGGTGGGGTCAACCAGATAGATTGCCGCTGCGTGAGGAGACAGCAGGAAGTTGAAGTCCGTACCATAATAGAAAACAGCAAATCCGCGCGGCGTCAGGATTGTCCCGTTGGGAATCCTGAATTTGTTCGTCGTTGGATCGTCGGATAGGTAACAGCCGGAGATATCAACGGCTGTTGTGCTGTTGTTGAAAAGCTCAATGGAGTCCACTTCCGGCGGATCGGTGTGGGCGAGAAACTCGTTGATTACAACCTGTGTCAGCGTATTGGTCAGCGCCACGTTGTTTGTTCCAGGATTGCCCCAGATGCCCGCGCTTGCGCTCCAAGCCCGGACGTCACCTTCTCCATAGTCGGGCTTCGTCAGCACCAGTGAATGACCCGACCCGTCGGCTGCTGCGGGCCACGGATATGCGCTGGAATATTGTACATTGAGCAGAGATGCGCCGTGTGAGTTGTTGAGATTGATGGTCCCGCTCTCGTTCGGCAGCTTGCCGGAGTAGGGGCCCAGCACATTATTTAGTCCGTAGAAATACCCGAGAAAAACCGGGTCGGTTCCAACAACAAGATAGCTTCGTGCCCTGATCGTTGTCCCGGTTGGAAACGTGAAGGAAATGTCGCCGCTCAATCGATATCCGCTTATGTCATGATCTATCGGGTCGGTGTTGTACAGCTCGATAAACTCTGTGTCGTTGGTGTAAGTTTTGGGCGGATTGTACATGATTTCCGAGATGGTCAAAGGCGTCATGCGCGAACACGGCCATAATTGTCTTGTGTCAATCTGGCCCGACGGTGGCATGAAAGCGTTTATGGACAGGAACTGTTCTGTAGCCTCGGACCATGCTCCGCCAAAGGCATTTGTCGCATAGAAGCGATAGTAATACACGATTGGATTCGTCAATCCTGCCAAATGTGCGGTGAATTGCCCCGGGTTCAAGATGCCGAGGTTATTTGCGGACGCCCAGTAAGCCATGTTGGTGCCGCAGTCGGTTGTGCCCCAGAAAACGTAGACGGTCGTGGGTGCCGTTCCCGTAGAAACAAGATCCCCCATTAGCCATGCGGAAGAGCCTGTGACGCCGGTGGCACCACCCGAGTTCTGGACGAACGGAGTTTGCGGATAAGTGGTGAATGCGGTTGACGAATCAGCCCACGCATCGCCTTCCATGTTCGTTGCGTAGTAGCGGTAGAAATACATCGTGTTGCCTGCAAGCCCACTCACATTTGTCGCGACGGGGCCCGCCCCGCATACGCCGAGGTCAAGTGAAGTGGCCCATCCTGATTTATTTGTGCCGGCGTCACTCGAACCCATGAACACATAAACTGTCGCCGGTGCCGTGCCGGTTGAAACAAGATCTCCAGTGAGCCATGCGGAAACGGCGGTGACGCCCGTGGCAGCGCCCGAGTTCTGAATGAAAGGACTCTCTGCATAGGTTGTGAAAGGTGTTGATGAATCGGCCCATGCATCGCCGTTCTGATTCGTTGCGTAGTAGCGGTAGAAGTATGTCGTATTGCCGGAGAGCCCGGTCACATTTGTTGCGACAGGGCCTGTCCCTTGTGAGCCGAGTGCAAGTGAGCTGGCCCAGCCAGTTTTATTCGAGCCAGCGTCAGCTATGCCCCAGAAGACATACACCGCTGTCGGTGCGCTGCCAGTTGAAATAAGATTTCCGTACAACATGGCCGTTGATGCGGTAACGTTCGAAGCGCCACCGTCGTTGTCAATAATGGGAGTGGAGACAATTGACAGAAGATGGTCTGCCGGAATTATGTACTCTCCGTTGCGTGTTCCGTTATTGTGGGTGCCATCATTCCAGCACAGGAACATCACGGAATTAAAATAGCCCTGCTCGTATTGGACTCGCAGTTTGTAGACTCCCGGTGCCAGCGGGCCGGAGACTGGTCTCAAGGTTTCACCTTGTCCTGTGACGAAGTCGTTGTTGACCCAGCCATTCGAAATACCGCTGTTGTTGACTGTATTCCATGCCGGTGCGCCCACGGTGTCGAGTCCGTTCGTGTCAACTGCGCCATTTCCATTCATGTCCACCCATGCGCGCGAGCCATCGTCAGAGCTTGTATAGAGCACCGTGTTGTTCGAGGCAATGACGACAAAACCGTCCCATTGCACGGAGAAAGCGTTCCATTCGGCATTGCTGCCGCTGATCTGCCAGTCGGTCCGGTTGACATCGTTCCCGCCTGTGGCCCAGGATGCGCTGCCGTCGCCGGCAAACTGTATGCCGGCATCCAGGCGCGGGTTTGGATAAGCCACAGTGCCGAACAGATTGGTGGATTCATTGATTCTCCAGTCGTTTTGGTAGATGCCCCGCATGTCCTCATTGAAGTAGCTGCCAAGCAGACCGTCGGCGAATGTGTGCGCGATCATTGCGAAGAACAGGAAAATGAAGTAGATCGCGAGACGAACCGCAGTGCCTCTTTGCCCGCCGCGATTCGCTTCTCCCCTCATTTTTCGTAGGTTGATCAGGTTTGGTGATCCTTTGTAGTCCTGATTTTGCAGATCAATGGGGGAACCACTTGCCTTTGCCAGAAAGACTGGTGCCATCATCGCGGTGACGCAGTGCATATAAGCCCAACCATTCGTCATCGCTTCGTTAGCAGGCGACACAATGGACGTTGACCTTCACATGGCAATGACGCCACTGACAGGCTGGAATCACTTGCTCGGCTCGACGGCGGATGCTGGCTTGCTTTTTTTGGAAGCTTCCGTTTTCCGCCGAAGATAGTTCTTGCGTCGAGCTCTTTTGAGTCTTGCTTTAAGTTGTTGTCCCATAGATGTGAGATAAGTAGCAGGAAACGCTTGTTCTCGTCAACGCAAATCCAGCTAGAGGCGCGTTTCGTTTCTCAGCTCCAGTGTCTTGCGATAGAGTTCGAGTTCCACACTTTTGACCAGCTTTGATTCAACTGCAGCTGCCGCCACGGCGTGGGGCACTTCAATAAACAGTCTTCGGTCAAACGGTTTTGGGATAATGTAGTTTGGACCGAATTCCAGTTCCTCGCCAGGATAGTATTTCTTGACTTGGTCAGGCACTGGCAGACGCGCCAGCGCAGCCAGTGCGTGTGACGCGGCAACTTTCATGGCAAGGTTGATCTTTCTGGCGCCGACATCGAGTGCTCCGCGGAAGATGTATGGGAATCCCAGAACATTGTTTATCTGGTTCGGAAAATCCGATCTGCCTGTTGCCATTACATATGGCTTGTTGCCCATACCGTGGGCTACGACATCTGGACGAATCTCAGGATCTGGATTGGCCATCGCAAAAACAGCAGGATAACTTGCCATCGAGAGAACCTCCTCTATCTTCAGGCAATTGGCCGCCGAAACGCCGATGAAAACGTGCGCTCCGCGCATTGCGTCACTCAAAGTGTGCGCCGACGTTTCGACGGCATGAACGAGTTTGTTCGCGTTAAGATCCTGCCTGTCTTTTCGCAGTACGCCTTTGGAATCGCACATGGTCACATGCACGACGCCCGCGCTCTTAAGCATTTCGGCTATCCTGATCCCTGCCGCGCCGGCCCCGTTTATCACAATCTTGATTTCCGAAAGCCCGCGTTCGCAGAGCCTGCAATAATTCATGACGCCAGCAAGAGTGATGACTGCGGTGCCCCATTGGTCGTCGTGGAAAACGGGAATGTCCAGAATCGCTGCGAGACGATCCTCGATCTCGAAGCATGCCGGGGCCGCAATATCCTCGAGGTTGATGCCGCCGTACATCGGAGCTATGGCGCAAGTCGCGTCGATCACGCGCTGCGGATCGGTGGGACCGGTGTTCTTGCCGGCGAGACGGCAATGATTAAGAGGAACAGGCCAACCGTCAACGTCAGCAAACGATTTAAAAAGAACGGCTTTACCTTCCATTACAGGAATGCTGGCCTCTGCGCCGAGGTCGCCGAGTCCCAGAATTGCCGTTCCATCGGTGACTACCGCTACAAGATTGCCCTTCGCGGTGTAGTTGTATAGCAGCGCACGGTCACGCGCGATTTCCTTCACTGGGACGGCTACGCCCGGCGTGTAGGCTTTGCAGAGGTCCTCAATGCTCGTCAGTCGCTTCGTGAGGCTCAAACCGACTTTCCCGCCCATGTGATATTCCAGAATGCTTTCTTTTGTGATCGGCATGCTCGTTGTTCTTTCCTTGTGTGTTGTGAATTTCGCGATTCAACAATATCCATCCACAGAATGCCAGAACGATCTACATGGGGCGACGCATGGTCCAGGCATCAATGGAATTGACGGTCATCTCGCCCCCTTCGGCGAAGACTTCTACGCCGATATCGCCTGTAGCGGGGTATATCACGCGCGTGCAGGACACATGACCGTTGGCGAAAACGGCCATTACCGATTTGTCAAGGAACACATGCAGCGCGAGTTTCCCAGCGTTATCTTTCAGGGAAAGCGGCACTCCCACGCCTGCCACATCGAGTACGTCATCATGGAATCTAATGGCTATGGAGCTGATGCCTTCTGCGGAACGGCGCACTCTTAGTCCGAATGCCCTGACATCGTCAGGTGTAATTTCGACTGTAATCTCAAGCGTATCGCCTTTGACGTCCTGCAGAATTTGCGAGCATCTGCTCAACATGAAGGGCTGCACCTTTACATAGTTGCTTCGCAGTTTGCGCAGTTCTGGCAACGGTTCCTGGCGTAGTAAGTTATCTGCGCCCAGGGACAGAACGCGCGGCAGGCCGATACAGCCATTCCACCCCCGGTTTGGTCTGAAGCCTCGCACCGAACCAAAGAGAACACAGCGATTTGCGTCATCGCGAAGAATGGTCGTGGCGTAGTAATTCTCAGAGCCGTCAACAACTCCACGTGTCTCCGGTGTGAATGTCAGCGTGTTGACGTCGAACTTTCCGACATAGTATTCAACCAAACCGTGCGGCGATAGAAGAAGGACATGTTTGTCGCCGATTTGAAAGAAGTTTGGAGCCTCGATGCCTGCGACTTCTTTTCTGGCGTGTTTGAAAAGTATGCCTCTATATGTCCACCGTGTCAGTTCCTTGTTATCGGACTCGTATATGAAAACGCAAGCCTCGCCGCCGTCTTTCTCGTCGAGCTTGCCGCCAGTGAGCATGAACGTGCGGTCAGAATCTCTAAAGACGAAGGGATCGCGCCAATCCTTGATTGCCAGACCTCCGTTGGACTCGGGATGAAGAAGCGGATTTCCGGCATACTTTCTCCAGACCATTAACTGGCTTTCGCCCAGCGCCGCCCATTGTTCCGTGTAATCCGTTTGGACTTTGCCCCTGCGGACGCAGGTGTAGAAGATCATCGGCTTGTTGTCCGCCGCAATGGCCGCACAGCCTGAACCGCAATGCTCTTCGCCGCGATCTTCGGAAGGATACAGTGCGATCGGCATGTGCTCCCATTGGACAAGGTCCCGGCTTCTGACATGTCCCCAATGAATCGAGTTCACACTGTCGCCATATGGATTGAACTGGTAGAACAGGTGACACCAGCCATCCCAACAAATCGCGCCGGTGGGATTGCCCGTCCACTGTGCGGGCGGACGAAAATGGTAAATCGGGCGTGTCGGATCGGCGTCGGCCCGTGGCGTCGCAGCCTTCATGTGGAACATGGCGCGCGATATCGCGGGAGTGATGACTGCATCGTCGGGTTTGGGCTTCTTCAATCCAGGTGGAGGTTGGCGGTTCATGGTTGCGAAATCCTGCCTTGGCGGCATGTGCATCTTGCTGGGTTGCTGGCGCGTTGGGAACGGCACTCTTTTCGACGGCGGCCAGGTTGGAGGCGTCTTCAGTGGCGTTGCTCCCGATTTATTCTCTTCCATTGCTCATTCTCCGAGCTGACAAACTACTACACATGAGCCTATGGATTGTTGCCGTTCGGATCAAGAAAATGATGAGAGAAAATGGCCCGCACTGGAAAACGCGCCCAAATATAGACCTTACAATCCACCGTTGTCGGAGCGGGTTTATCCCGCGATGGATGGGCAAAAGCGCTGGATATATCGTCGCGGCATAAAGCCGCTCCTAAGATATGAACGAAGGGTAGGGCGGTCGCTTTGCGACCGCTGCGAGAATAGAAGGTGAAAATCATGAACAGTGTATGATCGAGAGAATCGCTGCGGTTCAGTCTTGATCGGCAGCTTTTCCTTTGTTCAGCATGTCTTCATTCACATGTTCCAAAGGCAGTCCTTTCTTGGCGAAGTTCGCAATTTCTTTACCCAATCGCCAATTCTCCGGCCTTCACATCAATCTTCACCGTTGCGCCTTCGGTAAGTTCTCCGGACACGATCCTGCGTGCAACCGGCGTTTCGATTTTCTGCTGAATGAAGCGCTTGAGCGGCCGCGCGCCGTAAACCGGATCGTAACCTTCCTTGGCTATGAACTCTTTGGCGCCATCGGAAATCTCGACACTCATTCCGCGTTCTTTCAGGCGTTTTTCAAGCTCAGTCATCAGCAGACCGACGATTTTCTCAATCTCTTCCAGCGTCAGGGGCTTGAAAAGAACAGTGTCGTCAACCCGATTCAGGAATTCAGGCCTGAAACTGCGGCGTAGCTCCGCCATGATCTTGTCCCTGATGTCGTCACGGATGTGGCCTTTGTTGTCAATACCTTCAAGCAGCAAGGGTGAGCCTATATTGCTGGTCATTATCACTATCGTATTCTTGAAATTCACTGTGCGGCCATGCGAGTCGGTGAGTCGCCCGTCATCGAGAATCTGGAGCAATATGTTGAAAACGTCCGGATGGGCTTTCTCGATTTCATCAAGCAGAACCACGCTGTATGGCTTGCGGCGTACGGCTTCCGTGAGCTGGCCGCCCTCTTCGTAGCCGACATAGCCTGGCGGCGCGCCGACTAGCCGCGAGACGGTGTGTTTTTCCATGTATTCGCTCATGTCGATCCGAACCATGTTGTCTTCGGAATCGAAAAGAGCCGCCGCGAGCGTTCTTGCGAGCTCGGTCTTGCCGACGCCTGTGGGGCCGAGGAAAAGGAAGGATCCTATCGGACGTTGCGGATTCTTAATGCCGGCCCTGGCTCGAATTACCGCGTCCGCGACCGCTCGAACTGCTTCGTCCTGACCGATTACCCGCTCGTGGAGGATATTGTCGAGGCGCATCAGTTTCTCACGTTCGCCTTCCAGCAGTCTTGTGAGCGGGATGCCGGTCCAGCGCGCAACCACCTCGGCAATCTCTTCTTCGGAGACCTCTTCACGCAGTAGTGCGGTGCCGCCCTTTTTCTTATTCATCGTATCTTCGTACTCTTTGATCTGCCGCTCCAATTCGGGAATGACGCCGTGCCTGATCTTTGCGACTTTTTCGAGGTCGTATGCGCGCTCGGCCTCCGCGCTTTCACGCCGAGCCTGTTCGAGTTTCTTGCGAATTTCGCCGATATTCTGGATGGATTTCTTTTCCTTGTCCCACTGCGCTTTCATCGTGTCCGACTCGGATTTCAGGTCGGCCAGTTCTTTCCGCAAAGTCTTAAGCCTCTCCTTGCTCGCCTTGTCAGATTCCTTCTTCAGGGCCGTTTCCTCGATCTGGAGCCTCATCACCTTGCGCGTTATCTCATCCAATTCGGCTGGCATGGAATCAATCTCTGTACGGATCGTTGCGCATGCCTCATCCATGAGATCGATGGCCTTGTCAGGAAGGAAGCGATCGCTGATATAACGGTCCGACAGAACCGCGGCTGAAACAAGGGCCGCGTCTTGAATGCGTACGCCGTGATGTATCTCGAAACGCTCCTTGAGTCCGCGTAAAATGGATATGGTGTCTTCTACGGACGGCGCATCAACGACGATAGGCTGAAAGCGCCGTTCCAACGCGGCGTCCTTCTCGATATTCTTGCGATATTCGTCCAGTGTAGTTGCGCCGATACAGTGCAATTCTCCCCGCGCGAGCATTGGTTTGAGCATGTTGCCGGCATCAGATGAACCTTCCGTTTTCCCGGCGCCGACAATTGTGTGTACCTCGTCGATGAACAGGATTACTCGACCTTCCGACGCCTTGATTTCTGTAAGCACGGCTTTCAGCCGCTCCTCGAATTCGCCCCGGTATTTTGTGCCGGCCATGAGCGATGTCATGTCGAGCGCGAAGATCGTATGGTCTTTCAGGCCTTCCGGCACGTCGCCGCGAACGATGCGATGGGCCAATCCTTCCACGATTGCGGTTTTGCCGACGCCTGGCTCACCGATGAGTACGGGGTTGTTTTTAGTTTTGCGTGACAGGATTCGGATCACGCTCCTGATTTCCGTATCGCGCCCGATTACGGGATCAAGTTTTCCGCTTCGTGCAAGCGCGACGAGATCTGCGCCGTATTTCTTGAGCGCCTCGTAAGCCTGTTCCGGATTGTCGGTCGTAACGCGCTGGTTGCCGCGGATTGACTGCAATTGCTCGAGGAGACGTGAACGCGTGATACCGGCTTCGGCCATGATCTTGCCTGCGGGTGTTCCTTTGCCCTCATCAACGAGAGCGAGCAGGAGATGTTCGACTGAGATGTAGTCGTCCTTGAGTCGCCGGGCTTCATCGTCAGCCTTGACGAGAAGGCGGTTGAACCGGTTGGTGACATAGACCTTGCCTGCCTCGGTGGCCCCACCGCTGACTTTCGCCATGCGGTCGAGTTCTTTCTCCACGCTGGTCTTGAGCGCTTCTGCAGTCGTACCCATGCGCTCGACGAGCTGTGGAACGAGTCCATCGGATTGCTCCAGCAATGCCAGCAGAAGATGTTCGCCATCAACTTCCTGATGTCCGTAACGGGTCGCCTTTGTCTGCGCAGTCTGTAAAGCCTCCTGCGCCTTTTGTGTCAGTTTTTCCAAGCTCATGTTGTCACCTCAAGTTGCCGCTATCCTGAGCACAACTTGTGCCAATGGCAAGTGCAGAAGTGTAGGAGCGACTTTATGCCCCGATGTCTTCGAACGTTCTTGCTAAGCTTTATTCCGCGGCATAAAGCCGCTACTACAGTAAGACGCCGGTTCCAGGGAGGAATCGGCCTCAAAGGACGACAAACTCGATGATCGAGACGAAAGGTCGCAGTTTGACGCGAGTGCGCCATTGTGACTCAAAGGGGCGATACGTAGAATAACGGCAAAAGTTGGGATGTTGATCGAAAGTCTTGAAACGGGCTTGCAGTCTAAAGAGCCATTATGTACATTATGTACATGAAAGGAGAAAATGAAGCTATGACTACAATGAGCATAGTTGAGGCGCGCAATCACCTGTCAGACGCAATCAACCGCGTGACCTATGGAGGAGAGCGCGTTGTCTTCGCACGGCACGGAACGCCAGTGGCCGCGCTCGTGTCGGCGGAAGACCTGGCGCTTCTGCAAAGAATGGAAGATGCCGAAGATAGTCGCGCCGCAACAAAGGTTCTGAAGGAATATCATCGAAATCCATCGGCCTTTGTCACTCTCGCTGAGTACAAACGCGAAAGGCGGGCGAAGGCATGAGGTACACAGTTCGTATGGAGTCCCGTGTCCGCAAGACGCTGGATCGGTTGCCGGGCGATTTATACGGGCGCATTATTCGCAAGCTTGGCGCATTGGAAGAGAATCCTCGGCCATTTGGCGTGGAGAAACTGGGTGGCTCCGAAAACCTATACCGCGTCCGCGTTGGCGACTGGCGCATTGTCTATGCCATTTTGGACCGTGAGCTTGTCGTGATCGTGATCCGCATCGGTCATCGCCGCGAGGTGTATCGGTGACATGCATAGCGTTTTGATAACTCTGTCGAGTTTCTTCATCAGCGCCTGCAATTCATTCACTACTAAATCCTCTTCTCATCGTCGCTCAGTGTATCGGGGTATGGACCAAGAAAGCGCTCGCCGTTGAAATGGATTATATGATCCGGGTTCTCGGCGACCCAAACCTCGGTCTCCCATGAGATATGCTGCAAAAAGCGCGACATGGTTTGCCTGGTCTCAAAAGCCGTGACAAAGACAAGGCCCGTCTTGAAGCCCTTGAATAGGGTCTTGAGTTCTTTCCTTCGCTTGCCGTCAACCGGGCCCGCACTTGTCACAGCCTCAATCAATAATAACCAGTTCTTATCGGCCATGTGGACGACAACATCAGGCATTTTTGCGGCTGAATCCAAGTGGACGCCGAGTGATTCCAAGTAGTCTTGCTCAAAGTGCTCGAACTTATTCTCGGCGTCACCAATGTAGACAACCGTTCCGCCTGGCGCGAAACGTTCGCAGAAACCCTCGACAACAGCTTGAATCAATGGATTCTGTCCGCCGGGGGAAAGCGTAATCTTCTCGCCTGACGGCAAACAAACTGGAATTCTTGCGATATCCCGATTCCTCTGGAGTTCATGCCGGATCTTCTCCCGAATCTTCATGTATTGAGCAAGATTAATTGCCCATGCTTCTGTGTTGAATGACCGCAAGAGATCAAGCGCGACAGGTTCGACCTGATAGACAGTATTGCCGCTGTTTGTCGGGCGAGAAGGATTGTCAGGATTGCGGATTAGCATGCCCGCTTCGACAAAGTACTTGACCGCCTCATCACGTACCGTTTCGCGCGTATTAGGAGCGTACTTGACCTTATAGACCTTATGAATGAACTCAATGGCGGGCGTGATTCCTCGCAGAGGCGCTTCACCTGTTCTCCACGGCTCAAAAGGGTCTAAGTCAAGGAACGCAAGAAGCACATATCCGGCCACTTCGTTGCTTTGTTGTGAACCGAATTCGAGGGAAAGAAGAATACTTATTGCTTCCTTTAGTTTGTGTTTTCGTTCCCTTGCGGTTGATTTTTGGGTTGGCTTGGTCATTCAGAGTAATTCCTTTCGTATGAGTTTGTCTAATGTCGTCTGATCCAGAGATCTGTCGCCAATCTTTCGACCAAGTCTTTCAAGTTCCAAGCGGGAGGGGAAACGGAGGCGTTTCAAGTCGGACGCATTGACTTGGGTATGGCCGTTGAACTGACGGAAGAAAGCATCAACCACTGTTGAATTCAGAAAAGCCGTGAGGCCCTTCGCAAATTCCATGGGCAGTCCTTTGCCATTCATGTGAAAATAGTCCAGATGGTTTTCAAATCCCACGAGATTCGACGAAACACGTGACGGGTCATAGATGCAAGCCACAACGCGGCGCTTCTCCTCCTTTGACGTAAAGCGTTTTACTAGGACATAGACATCGGATACCAAGAACAAACCTCTGGTTTGCGAGTTGTTGATAATCGCATTGGGCTTGCGTCCATTTGCTTTCGGCCATGACACGAAACTGCCGTTGAAATGACAGGGATGAATCAACGGCACGGTTCCGGGGCCGGGATCGGCACGAAGGAATTCCCGTGTCCGAAAGTCCACGACTCGGCCGGTTGAAACTGTAAGTTCCATGTCGCGCAGTTGATTGGGAAAGCTGGTGATCTGGGATCTGTATTTCTCCTGAATGTCGTCCGTTGTCAGGTGAATTACCTGGTCTTCATCTTTAGGCGAGACAACATCCATGTATGGGCACGATCTCTTCCTTATCTCACCATATGCGGTGCCGTCACTGGTCGAGACCGTTATGCAGTCGGAACGCGACTGCGTCTTCACCGCATGAGTGATAATATTTTCCTGCAAAACATCGTCATCCTTGAAAGCTTCAGAACGCGAATCGAAGACATGAAGTTGGCGAAGGGACATCAAACCAAAAAACTGAACGCGGAATGGTTTGAAGTATGGACCATTGCAGAAACTACGTGGGGTAATGGCCACGAGTTCGCCGTTGTCATCCAAGAGTTGAGCCAATAATGCGAGAAAAGCCGTGTAGAGATTGCTCGTCTCTATGCCAACAGACCGCAACATGCGCCGTGTTGATGAATCACTCTTGATCTTTGCATAGGGTGGATTGGCAATGGCGGCGTTGAACTTGTCTCTGGCCGGCGCAAACATGTCAGCTCGAAGAACTTCGCTTGCGTAGGAAATGAAGTCATCCGCAATGATTCGAAAAGAGAAGTCAACTTTCTTCCGGCTGCATTCCTCGGCGCAGTATGCGTAGCTCTTCTGTAGGTATCCAGTCAATGCTGGGTCAATCTCAAACCCAGTGACGGTTATTCTTTGTGGCGGGTTATCCCGCGCAAGTTCGCCAAAGATGGCGGCGGCAGATAGCATTCCTGTGCCAGCTCCAGCGTCGAGCAAGTGGAGTTCTTTGCGGGGCTTGGAAAACAAAGACGCCATGAACGATGCAACAGACAGAGGTGTCATGAATTGACCCCTTTCACGTCGCAGAACTGGATCGAGTAAATCTGTTGCAATCCGACGAAAACCGTCAATCTCCTTCAGAATATCGCTACTGGGCATCGCAGGAACGTCAAACCGTGTTGAGGTGATTTGTCGGCTTGCGTTGCCGTGCGTTTCGTACTCCCCATATTGTTCTTTGATCAGCCATGCTGCTTTCCTTGCCGCCGAACTGTGGCCGTAGTGAACCGTAAAGTGTTCGGCAAGACGCTTTGCCTCCATCTCGTCAAATGATACTTTGAAGAAGTTGACCAGAGCTCTTGTCTGTTTTTCGGTTGGCAAGCGTTGCGCGAGTTCGATCTTACTCAACAATGTGGAATCCATTTGAACTACAGCTGCGACCGACCGAAGCGGGAGTTTTCGAGCTTTGCGCAGGTCGCGTAACCAAGCCCCAATTGTTTGTACCGATCCCGAAATTGGCGATTTCGACTTCATTTGTCTAGACTCTGACGGTCATATAAGCCCGAAAGCTTTGGAAGTGCAAGCGCTTCTTAAGAACTTACACAAGACATGGAAACGATTGAACTGGATCGGCATCACACCTTTATGCTGAGGCGGGGGATGGCGAGGCGTTGGCGAGTGCTTTCGCCGCGCAAGGTGAGGCTACTTCGTCGCGATGGTATTCCGTCCCGGCCGCTTCGCGGTTTGGTTGTCAGAAACAAGGATGTGGCAAGGGAGACGGTGTGTTTGCCGAAACGCTCGTTTATGGCGTCAACCGCACTTGTAATTTTCTTGAGGCTTTCGATTTTCAGCCGGTCCTGGAAAAGCTCGTATTGCTCGATGTTGTCATTCTCCAGTTTGGCCAGCACCACCAGCGTTGACCGGTATTCCGAGCCCTGGAGAAAGATTTGCTCAAACATTTCTTTTATGAGTGGGATCACTTCCAGCGTGGATGACGTTGCCCTGTTGAGTTTTGCCTCAAGTCCGTCATGCCGGAAATCCTGATGGCGGAGAACCACGCCGATCGTTTTTGGCCTGAGTTTGTAGCGGCGGGCTTTCATGAAGGCGGATTCCACATTGCGGACCAGTTTGGCGAAGACGAAAGCTTTGTCGGTTGACGGGGGAGTGAAGGTTTTGGATTTCATGATGCTGCCATAAGTCGTCTTTTCTTCCTCGGAAACTTTCCAGACGGAAGTTCCGCGCAATTCATTCCACATTTCTTTGCCCGGTTTGTGCAGCACTTTCTCCGCCCACGATTCAGGGAGGCTGATAAAATCGTAAGCGGTGCGAAGTCCCTGTTTTGTCAGAAGTTCCACGGTGCTTGGGCCGAAACCCCAGACTTTTTCCAGTGGCGTGCGCTGGAGTAGGATATGGATGAATTTGCCCTGTACGGCGGTGAATCCGTCCGGCTTGCGGAATTTGGAGCAGAGTTTTGCGAGCGCCTTGGAAAGGCTGAGTCCGGCAGAAACGGTCAAACCCAGTTCCTTGTGGATGTCTTCCCTGATTTTCGCAGCGATCTCCTCGTAAGAGCAGCGGAAGACTTGCCGCATGCCGGTGATGTCGGCAAAGGCTTCATCAACTGAATATTCCTCCACAATGGGCGTGTATTTGCGAATGATATTGAACATTCGTTTGGAGTATAGCCCGTAAGCCTCATAGTCGCTGGGCAGAATTACCAGGTTAGGGCAGATTTGTCTGGCTTGGAAGAGGGGAATGCCACGCTTTATACCGAGTGCCTTGGCTTCGTAGCTGGCGCAGGCGATGATGCCGCGCTCCTGACCGGTAACAATCGGTTTGCCGCGCAGAGACGGAACCAGGGATTGCTCGACCGAAGTGAAGAAAGCGTCGCCGTCAATATGCAGGATGGCGCGTGGATAAGAAGAGATCGTTATAGGCTTTTTTTCCATGCCCACATTATAACTGAACCGTAGTTCAGTTGGCAAGAAAAAGACAAAAGGCACTTATCCGAAAAATGAAATTCAACTACGAAACACGCTGAAAACTTGAAAGATAAAGACCATTCTTCCGTTTTAGCGTCTTTAGCGCCTTTCGTAGTTTATTGCTGACGACACCATCATGTCTTCACAAACGGCGAGAGGGCGCGTAGTTTGGTGACAATAGCTGGCATGTGCTGAATGACGTAGTCTATATCTTCTTGCGTGTTGTAACGGCTGAGGCTGAAACGTGTCGAGCCGTGCGCCGCTGTGAACGGCACACCCATGGCCCTTATAACGTGCGACGGCTCCAGCGATCCGGATGTGCACGCTGAACCCGACGATGCGCAGATCCCGAGGTCGCTGAGGTGATAGAGAATAGCCTCGCCCTCAATGTACTGGAAGCTAATGTTGGTGGTGTTGGGCAGACGATGATCCCGGTCGCCATTCACTCTCACGTCAGGGCAAGACTTGAGCAAGCCGTCCTCCAGCCTGTCGCGAAGCTTGGAGACGACTGTCGCTTCATCCTTCATGTTTGTGGCTGCCAGCTGACACGCTGTGCCCAAGCCCACGATATACGGCACATTTTCAGTGCCGCCGCGCCGTCCATTTTCCTGGTGGCCACCAACGAGGAACGGCTTTATCTTCGTTCCTTTCCGGATATACAACACTCCGATTCCTTTTGGCGCATGGAGCTTGTGCCCGGAAAAAGAAAGCATATCAACCGGGACTTTGCGCACGTCAACCGGCACTTTGCCGATCGCCTGTACGGCGTCGGTATGCATAACGCCACCTGCTTCCTTGACCATGGCGGCAATCTTCTCGATCGGGAATATGACGCCGGTCTCGTTGTTTGCCCACATGATGCTGATAATGGCCGGGCCGCCGGCCAGAGCTTGCTTTAATTCATCGAAATCAATCTGGCCCGGCGTATTAACGCCGAGTTCGATCAATTCGTGGCCATGCTCCTTCAGCCGCCGGCACGGACCGAGCACGGCAGGATGCTCAACACGGGTCGTTATGATCCGGATGCCGGAGCCGGCCGCCTCAGCGGAGCCAAAAATGGCGGCGTTATCGCTCTCCGTGCCGCAGCTCGTGAATACGATTTCCGACGGATCGGCTCCGATGAGCGTCGCCGCCTCTTGCCGAGCGGCTTCAATGTATTTCGCAACCTGTCCGCCAAAATAATGCATGCTGGACGGATTACCCCATAGATCCTTGAAAAACGGCATCATGGCTTCGATGACTTCTGGAGCCACCTTCGTCGTAGCATTATTGTCGAGATATACAGTCTTCACGATTTGGCCTCCTCGACAACGATTTCGGGAGACACAAACTCATGCAACTTGGCTTCGACGACATCTTTCATCGTGACATGCGCGGCCTGACAGCCAGCGCACATTCCCCGGAAGGAAACGATGACCTTGTCGCCGGAGACGTCGATCAATTCCAGGTCGCCGCCATCGCGTTGGAGCATTGGGCGGATATCGCGCTCGATGGTTTCTTCGATGAGTTTAATTTTCTGCATCCCGGTCATGGCGCGAGGTTTCTGCGCGGTGGCAGCGGCCGCTTTTTTCCGCTCTTCCTGGATCTTTTTGACGATCCGTTCAATGTCAGGCTGGCACTGACCGCAGCCGCCGCCTGCCTTTGTGTAGTTCGTGACCTGTTCGACAGTTGTGAGATTATTGTCGCGTATCGTGCGTTCGATCTCCTCCTCCGTGACGCCGAAGCAGGTGCAAATGACCTTGCCTTCAAGGATCTTCTTGGTTGTGTCGCCGGTGTTGTAATTTGCGATGGCAACTTCTAGCGCTTCGCGGCCCATCACTGAGCAATGCATTTTCTGCTCCGGCAGACCTCCGAGATAATCGGCGATATGCTGGTTTGTTACCTTTTCGGCCTGTTCCAGTGTCATGCCCTTGATGATTTCAGTGAGCGCAGAGGACGAAGCGATTGCGCTTGCGCAGCCGAAAGTCTGAAATTTAGCGTCAGCGATGCGGCCGTCCTTGCCGAGCTTGAAAGTGAGCTTCAATGCGTCGCCACAAGCCATGGAACCTACTTCGCCGACGCCGTCGGCATCCGGTATCACGCCGACGTTCCGCGGGTTTCTGAAATGATCAAGCACTTTATCCGTGTAATCCCACATCTGGTACATCCTTCCGTGTTTGAATTGAAGACGTTAAGGACTTTACACTTTGGATGGCGCATAATCCAGAAGAAATGCCATCGCCGCATCGTAACACCTGGAGAAATATCTTTCCGCTTCTTCACTTCTCCAGCGGATCGAGTATCCAGCGCTTGTTGAACCAGAACCATTGAGCGGGATCTTTGCGGATGGCGCTTTCGATAATCTGCATCATGGCGGCGGTCATTCTTGTAATGTCCTTGTCTCTATCGAGATTAGGATCGGGCCGGATTGGATCATAGACATCAAGGCGATGTTTAGCCCAGCCGATGCGGGTGACAATGCACGGAACGATCGGGATGCCGCAATGCCTGGCGAAAAGCGCCATGCCTTCGCCCAGATTGGCTTCGCCGCCAAGGAACGGCACGCGAACGCCGGGCGTCCGCATCCTGACGTCAGGCAGGATGGCCAGCATCTGCCCGGCCTTGAGTTTCCGCAAGACCGCGCGAATCTCGCCGGAGCCTCGGATGAGAGTCTCAACGCCGTGGTTCGTTCGCAGACGGTTCATGTATTCGTCAACGAGCGGGTTCTTCTGTTTTGCGGCGAAAGTGAACACAGGAAGGCCGTAGAAGTGAGCTGCTATTGCGGGAAGCTCCCACGAACCCATATGGCAAGTGGCAAACACGGCGCCGAGACCGGTGTCGCCATACGCAGCGAGCTTTTGTAGAAAATCCGTGTTGACGAACACCCTGGCGATCCACTCCGGCGTGATCTTCTTGACTCGTATTATCTCAACACCGCTGAAGACGATGTTGCGCCAGGCGCGCCATGCTATGTGGCGGACCTCCGAGTCGGAAAGAGTATTGCCGAATACACTACGGATTCGCGATTCGGCCTCCTTCCTTCGAAAACGGAAAATGAAGAACGCTTTCCACGCGCCGAGCCATCCGACTAACAGGGCACCCCGATATGGCAGCACATTCAGCAGCGCCGACAAAACTCTCAGCGCACCATACTCGAAGATATGCTTTGCTCTATGTCTCATGAAACTCTTTCCAAACAGCTACAATGGCTTGCCGCGCCTGACAAAAGTAATCAACGGGCTTTGAGTCATGGAGATCGCTTTCTCGGGGCAAATCTCGTGACAGCAGCAGCATCCTATACACTTGCGAGGGTCAAGAACAGGTTTCTTCCTGTCAACTATGGTCAACGCTTTTGTGGGACAGGCGGCCACGCAGCGCCCGCAGACAATGCATTTTTCGGAAACTGCCGGACGGATCCAGACAAACGGTCTAAGAATCCCGATTATGGGGCGGGGGATGTTCCGCATGAACGAAGCGGCAGGGAGGCGGAATGATTGCGGCGAAACATTTTCAACGGCCTCGCCAGCAATGTTTATGGTGCGCTTCCCGATATATGGAGCGAGATATGGCACAGTCTCAGGCTTGATCTTGAGAATGCGGCACAATGCGATATCGAGAGTGGCGGCATCGCTTGACGCCGCAAGGAAGCCGAGATGGATTGGCGTGCCAGCCCCGGGACCGTCGCCTTCCATACCGAAGACGGCATCAGCAATGTTCAGAGTGGCCGGAATTGTGTCGTAGATTGCACCCAGCAACCGCCCGAACTCGGCTGGTGTCGGGTGCATTTTGTGAAGCATGGCCTTCTGGAATCCGGGAATAGCTCCATACATATTTTTCACAGCGGCAGTGAGAACTGTAAGAGAATGCGTTTTGACCTTGCAAACGCTGATGACAGCGTCGGCATCGAGAACGGGCTTTGCTATTGCGAATCTGAAGCCGTTGACCTCAAACATCCTGGATCCAGATTTCTCCATGTTGAGCAGCGGAACGCCTTCCTCTTCGCACATGACTCCAAAACCGGTTCGTTCCCATACTTGTTCGAGTTTGACCACACTGGCGGGACTGTCGGCCACGCATGGCTTGGCGCCATGCTGCTTAAGAATGCGAATCAAGGCTCGTACTACTTCAGGATGGGTTGTGACGGCCTGGTCCGGGGTGGCGTCGCTGAGCAAATTCGGTTTAATGAGGACCGATTGCCCCGGCTTAACGAATGCGCCAATTCCTCCGATGTTTGAGAGTAGCTTCTCCATTGAGAAGTGCAGTTTCGTGGAATATTCGGCACATTTTGCTATGGAAACCATTGCATTCATATGG
>CAZASC010000001.1:26086-151417 GCA_964487695.1 uncultured Victivallales bacterium | reverse complement strand
GTCGAATTTTATCGGAGTTGCATTTTGCAAACCGTTTCTGTTATAAACTCCTAAGAATTAATCCTAGGAATATGAAGATCAAGGTTTATAAGAAAGCCAAGCCAGAGGCAAAACCGAAGGCTGTAGTTTCGCCGATCGTGCAGCAGCGGATGCGGTATATGGTTGGTGATGGCGGCAGCGGTTCCCACACATGGCTCGGCGTCGTGGTAGTAGTCGGCGTGATTCTGCTGGCCATCGGGATTGCAGTCGGTGCGAAGGCTTCGCACAATAGTGCTCCAGTAGAGTCTGCAGTTGTCGCACCGGTTGCAACTAATCCACCTGCATCGTCCGGATATGATGCGAAGCGGTATGACCAGCTTGGCGGTATGACGATGGCCGAGTGGATGCGGCAGAACAACACCAACAATGCGCTGCTTAAATCCCGTCAGGCTGGCGTACGAGCCCGCAGCATGGGAATAACGCAGTAGACTTTTTCTGTCTGTCCGATCCCTGATCACCTGAATAGAATGTCTGCAACGTTTCGCACATACTGCTCATCGCTCACGCCATCCGTCACGTCTGCCGGGAACTTCGCTATATTTTCCATATGGGTGCGTATCAATGCGAATAATGAAAGCCTCGCATCGGCTTCAAGCGAATCCCTTCTCATCAGGGCCTGCAACGCAATTCCAGCCTCCCGTGGCAGCACGTTTTGCCGCAGGCGCGCGGCCAGATGAGGATGTTCCCTGAAAGAATTGTATTTGCCAGGAAGAATCTGGTCGAGGTCCGGCTCCGAAACCGCCCGCTGGCTGACTACGATGGTGTTTGCAGCAAGATCGCCCAATCGCTTTCCGTGCCGGCTCAGAAAGGATGCAAGGCCCCCAAGTAAATACAAAGCGGGCAGGCAATCTACTACACGCAGGAGGTTACGGATGACAATCTGACTGGGCTGAAGCCGCAATCCTTGTTCGTCAATCACCCTCAGATGGAGTATTCGTTTGCCGATCGTCTGTCCCTGCCACACCCATTCGAGCGCAATGAAGTAGCCGAAAGACAGGGCAAACGAGAGCAGCATCCAGAACGCGCCGGCTATATCCATGTCAATCAGCCCCATTAACTGACAGGCGGCGCTCAGAATTCCGGACACGCAGTATACGCAAATGATATCGATGGCCAGTGCGAGAAATCTGGCGATCGGGCTGGCTATTATGAGGGGAAATACAACTCCCTCCGGCGTCTGGATGACCAGTGTTTTGTCACGGCTACCCATGTCTTCAGATTTCCTTTGTTTCGACTTCGCTTTTTGCGTGTTTTCCCGACCGGCACAGGAGAAGAACGAGCATGGAAAATTGCAGGACTCCAAAAGCTATCTTTAACCAATAGGGAAGGACAGGCGCGTGATATTGCGACAGAAAAGACTCTATTATGCCTGCCCAGACGAGGAGCACGGCTACGCCGCCTATAAGCGTCATAAGATCGCCCGACACAAGGCGAAGGCGGTCTCGCATGGGGATTCGTTTGCCCCAGCCGATCACAGCGGCAGCAAGGACGAAGCCGGCTTGGCCGGCAAGCAGAATCGCTGGTATCTCGAACGATCCGTGCGGTAACAACCAGCCTGCGAGAAATGTCGTTTCGCCGGCAAGAATGTAATCCATGATCACAGCGCCGAGGATTATGCCGTTGGACAGCAACATGATCAGCGTTCCGATTCCCCATGTCACACCCATCGCCATGGTGATTATAGAAACGCGGGTATTATTCTGTATGTACCATGCCGCGCCTTGTGCTTTGCGTCCCTCCAAACGATCTCTCGCCAGCGATTTTTCCTCATTTGCGACGCGTTGCGACGGATGCTGAAGCAGATGTTGATAGGGCAAAATGATCTCTTTGGCCGAAGGATCCAGAGTTACAATGAATCCACCGAACAGGCATCCGACCAGCGTTACTGCAAGTGAGACATTAAATGCCTTCAAATGAGTTCTGAACGTTTGGGGAAACACCGTCAAAAACCAGTGGATTGGTCTGAACTTGTGGGGTGTTTCCCTTATCTCATGGATCTCGCCGTAAGCCCTCGCCACAAGCGATTCCAGGTAGCGCCTGGTTCCCTGTTCCACAGCGAAAGTGGCGAATTTCGAAAGATCGCTTGAAACACGTTCGTACAGGTAATGGAACCGTCTGGCTTCGGCTACGCTCATCCGATCAAGCGGATTCTTCTCGATCCGATCCAGAACGCTTTCCAACTCGTTCCAGCATTCTTCCTCGTTCTTTATGAATTTTCTCAAATCTACTATCATTCTGTCTTCTTTCGTGTCGCCTCAGTTTCAGAGTGGCCTCCTTGCCGTAGCCGCGCCGGATACGGCAAGGACCGCGTCTTATCAGACGCGGCTACGTTGCGGCCATCCAGTAACTGAGGGTGCCCCTTCTTTCCCCTATAGAATCTGCCTCGCCTTCGTGCTCATGTATTGGGAAACCAGCTCTGCCGGAAAGCGTTCATTGTCTACAATTGACAGTCGAACCCCATGATGCCCCAGATTGCGCTCAAGTTCGCGTAGATCATTCCAGATCATGTGCCCTGCAAGACTTCTGTACACATCATCAATGGTCTTCGCGTTGGGTGACGAAAACAACGGCTCGATCCCTGGCGGCCTTATCATGACTGCCACTACCACGTGTTCCCTGTTGACCAGTTCGACGTTCTGGAGAAAACCCTCGGCCAGAACAGGATCTCCAAGATCGGTCAGAATCAGCAATAGCGACCTGCGCCTGAGTTTCAGCCTGACAAACGTAAAGAGCTCTCCGAAATCCGGTGTGGTAATTTCGGATTTCAGCGAGTAAACGGCATCTCGGCAGACATTATAGTGGGCCTTGCCGCTGCCGGCCCTTATGAAACGCTTCACCTTGTCACTGAATGTGATAACTCCAAATAGATCTCCTTGCTGTTCAGCTGTCAGCCCAACAATCAGCGATGACGTAACGAAGCGCTCAAGGGCCTGTTCAGTACCAGAATACCTTGAGCTGAGGCGGGATGAATCAACAAGTACATAAATTTCACGGGTGCGCTCGATCTGGAAGAGCTTCGTGACAGGCCTGCCGCGTTTCGCCGTTGTCTTCCAGTGAATGTCCTCGTAGCTGTCTCCCTGGGCATATTCCCTGAGTTTCTCGAACTCGCGGCCCTGGCCTACCCTTCTTTGCGCGTGCATTCCGAAATAGCCGCGCCGAAGAAAACTTGAAGCCAATCGCTTCCTCTCATTCATAAGATTAGGATACACCCTGATTTCCATGCGGCATGGGGAGTGTCCACGCACGCTCCAGAAGCCAAGCGGCGAAGAAGTGGAAAAATAGCAACGATCCACAATGAAGGTTCCTCGTTTGTGCGCCGTACAGGCCCATTCGACTCTCGACTGCGCAACGCCATTGGGAAGCGCCACAGTCAGAATGCCGTCGTCCGAATGTATGCTTTCCGGAAGCGCAAGGCCGAGTTGGATGTCGCGCGACTCGTTGGTGTCGTTTCTAATCGAGACAGGGATGCCGCCTTCCTTTTCCACTGACAGCCTCACAACTTCCGGAAGTGTAATGCTGATACCGTGTCTATTCAAGAATCCGACAAGGGCGTCAGTCGTCGCCGTAACGGCGAGAATCGTATAGAGAAAAAGCGTTATAGGAACTGCCGGCGGCACCAATGCGCCAAGCGCGGTGAATGGCAGGAGAGCCGCAACCCAAAAAAGAAGTCTGTTGGCAGGCACGATCATCTTGGCACGGCAACTCCTTGCATTATTTGATGGATAACATCATCGACGCCCAATCCCTCGATCTCGAACTCTGGACGCAGAATCAGGCGGTGCGCCAGCGCCGGTACAGCCAGTTCTTTTATGTCATCAGGGGTCACGAAATCGCGACCGTCAAGGACGGCCGCGGCGCGGCTGGATGCGACGAGTGCTTGTGTTGCCCGTGGACCGGCGCCAACAAGAACGCTGTTGTGTTTACGTGTTTCACGAACAATTTCCACGATATAAGCCAGCATGTCATCGCGGATCGTTATTGATTTCAAACTGTTTCGCAACTCAACGAGGTCTGCGGAAGCGATCACGCTCTTTACGGTGCTCCCGGCCAGAGTCGCTTCGGGCGAATCGTTTCCCAACATTCGTTTCGCCAGTTCCAATTCCTCGTCACGCTCAGGCGCGTCCATTGGGATCTTGAACATGAATCTGTCTTTTTGCGCCTCGGGTAATGGATAAGTGCCTTCGTACTCGATGGGATTCTGTGTGGCGAATACGGTGAAGTTGGGCGAGAGCGCATGCGTCTCCCTGTCTATTGTGACCTGGCGCTCCTGCATGGCTTGGAGAAGAGCCGATTGCGTCTTGGCCGGGGCACGGTTGATTTCATCGGCCAGCAGGAAGGTGGTGAACACCGGCCCTTTGATCAGGTTGAACTCATTTCGCCTCAAATCGAACACATTTGTTCCGATTATGTCGGCTGGCATTAAATCTGGAGTGAACTGGATGCGTTGACTCTCGCATCCCAGCACCTTGCCGAGAGTTCTGACCAAAAGCGTCTTGGCGATTCCAGGCACACCTTCGATAAGGGCATGATTGCCGGTGACAATTGTGATGAGCGCCATGTCCACAACACGTTTCTGGCCTATGATGACTTTTGAAATCTCGTTTCGAGCATCGGTCAGCACGGTCTTGAGTCTCTCAGTATCCATTCTTTCTCCTTGTTGTTTGTGTCATGAGTTTCATTATAGCGCTTATTCCCCGGATTTCCATGCAGCGCTCTTGAGATCCGAACACATCTTATTGTAAATTAGCACCGTTTCGTCGGAACGTGCCGTGTCAGGCAGATGCGCCCCGGAAAGCCTCTGTATATGCTCAATCTTCCGCTTCATTTCCGGAGTGCCATGATCCGTGGTTTTCTTCCATTCAGCCAGGCATACATCAAGAAGCGAGCCCGCGGGTATATTACGTCTTAAAATATTGACGAGACCAGATGCAGAGTCCTTTCCCTTAGCCACCTCAACGACTTTTCGCTCAGCAATTCCTCCGTAGACTGGAACCATGCTCACGGTGTTCTGCCAGATGAAAAGAATGGCCATGGCCAGTAACGCAAATCCAACCCACCGTAAATTGTATTTCTTGCACAACGAGAGTATTCCCGGTGAGTCGAATATGTTGTGATGTGTTTCGTCAAACACTATCGTTTTGTGGTCGCCAATTATGCGGGCAAGAAGAGCAGGATGGCGCTCCTTCCGCAATCCCTCGTTGGATACGAAAAAAGTTGGCGTTGATAGAAGGACGCTGCCGTTTCCAACCTGGCGCTCAATCATGACAGGGTTGCCGTTTATCTGATAAATGACTTTCCAGTCCGGTGAGATGTTTGTGAAACATAACGTGGTGTAACAGGATATGCCGGCAGGCAATCCCGAATCTTTCATGTTTGCGTCCAGCAAAGCGACGGTGGTATCCTGGTTCGACGAGACGGCAAACGCTGTTTGCATCCAGTTGGTGAAAAACATGATGTGACCGATTGCGTCAGACTCCTCGTCGTCACTCGACTGCCGCCTCTGCCGGTTAACTGTCTTGTCCTTGCTGCCATCTGTCTTTGCCTTGTTCTGGTCATTAGATTTCTGGTTTACAGATTTGTCGGTCTTTTCGGGCGTTTCTGAGTCCTTCGATGCATCTTTGTAACCCTTCTTGAAGTATTCGTGGATATCTTCGTTTCTTGGCAACAGTGTGATTACAAGTCGGCCGCCGGAACGTATGAATTTGGAGAGTTTCGCAGCGATGTTCGCCGGGATCGTGTCGCTGTTCGGGGAATAGGCCACTGTATCCCCGAGAAACATGAGCGTGGTTTTCGGATCCAGATCAATGTTGTCGAGAGACTGGTAGTTTCTTGTCACCGATATTCCAGCGCATTTGTTAAAGCTGTCGTAAAGCGCTTTTGTGCCGAGCGGATCTGCGCGGAGGGAGGAATATGGCGGATAAATATCACCGGCCTGAAAACGGAGCATGAAGAGACGCGATATGCCGTATCCGAACAGCATAATTGCCGCCAAGCCGGCAACAACTGTTATTTGTTTGTGTCCGATCATTCCAATCTCAAGCGCTCATTATCCTGTTTCCATTGGCCGTGAACACCGCGACAGTCTCCTGTGTCGTCGCATGCATTCCATACCAGACATTTTCCACCGTCCGCACATTCTGGGCAAAAGCATCGAGCAACGCGGGATTATCGTGTGCCTTTCGATTCACCTCGCGCACATATTCGCGATTCGATTTATGCTTGGCTATCGTCAGTTTGCCGCGATGTGCCAGATATGCCAGGCTGGCGAGAAACATAGCGCGAATGGCCAGTCTCATTTCGCCTTTGTCGAGGAGGTCGCGCGCCATATTCATCCACTCGTCTGATGGCAGTTTGTCGGCTTCCACGTTCTCCGAGAGGATATCCACGACCGGGGTAATGGAATCAGCGTTGACAGGCCCTTTTGCGCCGCTACGCCGCTTCCAGATACGGTGGATAGAAATGCCGATTATGCAGGCGCCAAGTGCCAGAAGAATGAACAGGAACAAGCGAACATGTTCATGCCAGCTAAGGTCAAGCGGTTCATCGGCATGCTTATCGAGCTTCAAATGCTTCTCAATCCACCTGATGATTCTTCCAAGCACACGTCCGGTGGCTTCGACCGTATCTTTAAGCCATCGCCCGATGCTGTCCGCGAAATCGCTCCAGATCGAGTAACCTGCCACATTGGATTGCTTCTCCCGCGGCAGTCGCCAGGAGTATTCCGGGTGTTCAAGCACCGTCGTAATTGCGTGATCGAGTTCATTTGAGGATACACTCGTGGCCTTCGTTTCGTCTTGAAGGCGGTATCCGTTCTCGGCAGCGCCGGAAGTGAAGGCTACGATCAGAAAGAAGCAGAACCCCGCGGATGTCACTGGGCCGCGAAGCCGCAACCAGAAGGGGGAGTCTTGCAAAGATGCAACGCACGCCATGCTGATGAAACTTAATGGCTGGGATGCAAATGCTCTGATTCCGTCAACTCTAGTCGTTTTCACGCTTGATACTCCTCAGTTCCACAATCAAATCCTCTCCAGTACATTGCGATTCGCCATGGAAGCAGCGCAAGACATGAGCCGTCTTGATGAGCGGATCGAGGCACAGGTAAGATATCCAGTATACGGTCATCAGAAAAGTCGTGTTCAAAATAGCGTAAATCCCGCTTGGCGTCGAAAAACCATCTATCCCAAGCGATGTCAACGTGAGTGGGACAACGGCTAATACCATGGCAATGTTGCCGGCCACTATACTGCCGAACGGCGAAAGTGGCAGCAATAGCTGGAACATAAGAAGCAGCGCAATCAGAAACGTCAGCCAACTCATGGTTTCGCCAAGGCCGGGATTGAGCCTCATTATCATCCATGCGGCGGCATAGGCCGTCAACATGCCCGACGCCAGCACCCATGGACTGAACAGCCACAGAAGAATGTGGTTCTGTTTCGGCCACATGCGCGCCTGCCGCCATGATCTTTCCAAAACGGATTTCCAGTCCGACATTGAGCCGTCACCGAAGACTGTGACGTTCTGGTAGAATGCGTGGGTGGCATAGAACGGAACCATGGCAAGTAATGCGATTGGAACAGCCACAAGACCGTGAGGCTGGACCGAGCATTGCAGGATGCACATCTTTACTGTACGTTTCATTGACCATCGCGAATCCTCTTCCTGTCTGACCGCCGCAAGCATGCCGCGCGCGAAATAGGCCTGCCAGCATTTCATCCACAGAAAGAGCACAGCCATGCCTAACGAAGCCACTACGCAACGCTGGGCAGCAAAGGCGCCTCTGCTCATGTCGGACCAGAAATAAAGGAATCCGAGTGCGAACGGCACACTGCCAATGTAATACGCCGCTGTAACGTCAAGAGGTGCGTTCCGAAGGAGATTCATTGCCTCGTCGGCAATTTCTACGCCGCCGTTCTCCTGTTTATCGCCTGGATTTCTTTTCTTCATTGGGCATCGCGCTTGGATTATTTCCACAAAGTTTTTTCGTGCACCGGCACGCCGATTCTGAGCAGCGCCTGTCCAATGCCATAGAACAGCAGCCAGAGAAGCAGGAATCCACCCGCAAGCTGCAACAATAAAATGGCCGAGAAGAAGCGCGGTCTCCTGCTTTCATTCCCCGCCAGAACTTTCTTGAGGCAAGTTGCGCAAATGACTCTGTCGTCGTGCTCAGTAACGCACTCGCGGCAGAAAAACCGGCTGCACTCCGGACATCGTGCTACTGCCTCGCGATCCAGATGGTTAAAACAGCGCTCGCTGGTTATGTCGTGTTTACTCAGTTGACTCTACCTCCTTCTCAGCCACGGCGACTTGCTCGGAAACTGCAGGTGTTGGGGGTGGAATCGCGCTCCTTGCCCTGAATCTGAGTGTCACCAAAAGCCCCGATAAACCGAGCGCCACTCCCCAGATTACATCAACGATTGAGAGAATCAGCAACGGCGTGTAATCGTAAGGGGACAGCTGTGTCTTGGCCTGCAAATGGCCTGTGAGCGCTCCCACGAATCCGATCGCCAAACTGGCGAATAAGATCGCCACGGAAAACACAAGAGTGGCCCATGTCATTGCCCTTATGCTTTTCGGCAGGTCACTGTTGTGTTGTTTTGCGAGTGCAAAGGCGTTGACGGCTAATATTAGCAGCGTGATAGCCGTTCCAACGGATTTCATGAGAGCATTGTCTCGTACAAAAAAATAACAGGAGGTGTGAAGAACTCCAACAAAAAGAAGCGAAAACAGGATTACATGAGCCGTTCCGCCATAATGTTTCCGTGCAACAATGGAAAATGCTCTGGCCTGTGATGGCTGGTGCGGAATGGTTGGAGCATTTTGCGGATCTGGTAAGTGAGGCGCGTAATTTTGCAATTCTTGGACTGCGATGACACCTTGGATTTGTTCGATTGAATTCTTTAAGCTCATTATGATTCTCATGCCGGAACGAAAGCGATGGATCGCGTAAAGGCAATCGGTCTGCACGGCGGTCTTCACGTAACAAGCACACGTTGGCCCTCTCAACCAGTTTGAGAGAAGGGCTATGATGAATAAAACTGCGATAGAGGCGTGGATCAACTTGGCCACCAGCGACCAGTTGTCGAGCATGGCGCTTCCAAAAAGTGCCAGGAAAAGAGCCGCTCCGCAGGCGAACACTATGTTCAGGAGCATGCCTGCGCTTGTTCTATGAATGAGGAGTGCCTGAATGTCTTTGAGATAGAAACGTTTGTAGTTTTCGCAGTAGTTCTCGTTGATAACCGACAGCAGATGATCGCCGGCCAGCCATAAGGAGTGGCGCGTTCCAACGGGATCGGCGTATTTCGCAAGCAGCTGGAATTCCGTGTTTGTCTCAGACATGTGAGTTGCCTATCTTCTCAAAAGGAACACACAAAACGCTATCCATCCGGCAATCTGCGGCAATGCAATGAGGATGGCCAGAACGTACCTGATCCTGGTTCTTGGAATGATGCTGGTTTCTCCCTTTCTCCAGTACCACAAGGACATGACGATCGCCATGGGGGCAGTGGCAATTGTGCATATCCAGCCGAATAGGGGGATCAACATGGGCCCGATGGCCAGAGCAATGGCCATGTCATCATGCAGCATCCTCTGTTTTTCGCTGTTCCTCAAAGTGCCTTTTCTTCTGCCGGATGCGACGCAGGCCGGACACAGATTGCGACCTGCGAATTTGATGTCGCAGAGGGCGCAGAGGAATCGTCCGCAAACCTCGCACATTACCGTGGCTTTCTTGCTGGCATGGTAGAAACAGCCGGCTTCGCCATCGCTGACAATGGTTTCACCGGTCTGTCCGCGTTCGACAGGGCGGAGGAAGGCAGGGAATACCGCCGCATACATCGTTACGCCGCAGGCAAGACACATTGTGGGCCCGGCAGTATTGAACGAATCGGCGTGCAGGGACGCATTGCATTTTCTGCACGCCAGCGCGGGTGTAACTGCATCTGTCATGGGGATCATGCTGTTGTCGCGCGGCCACGAACGTCATCATAAAATTTTGTATTACTTGCCCACATGTATGGCATTAGCCACAGGAATCCTATGCCCAGCGTCAGGATGCAAAGCAATGCCCATCCGAAGAATCTGAATTGCAGGCAGAAATATTTCCACTTCATTCCGCGCATCATCGCTTTGCTTTTGTCTATTGCATCCATTGGACTGATACCGGTCTCATCCGCAAGAATGTAGAAAGTTTGTGAATAGGACAACGACGCGATAATACCGGGCACGATCAGCAGGAGGCACCACAACATGACAAAAAGTGTCATTAATAAGAATGTCGCCAGCGCTGTACCGAACTGCTTGAATCCGTCGAAGAGCATGGAGAATTGCTTATCTTTCGCTCTTGTTAGGGACAGGAAATAGATTGTTCTTCCGAGGGATAAGGGACCACCGATCAATAGATTTATGATATTGCCGATCAAAAAAGGGATGAAGCTTGCAGCCGTGCTTATCACGAATTGCACCACGATGACACCCATTGCCTGGCCCCAGTTGCCCGCAAGGGAGGCGCGTGCCTGAGTCATGATTTCCGCATTTGGAGTATCGCCAGTTCCACCGGCGCCTGCGCTACCGGACGCAGCGCCTTCCTGAACGCGCTGGAAGAAAAGTGGTTTGCATTCGGCGCAGACCATTGAGCCTTCGTAAGTTATCATGTCCTGGAGTGGGAATGTCTTCCCGCATTCCCTGCACAGGCCGGTTTCCGGCTGCGCGGTCGGCCCTGGTTCTGTCGGCACTTCGGATCCGGCTTGCTTGGCAAGGCTCTCATAAGCCGCCCAGTCAGCCATGCCGGCACACCAGACAAGCGTCTTCGAGGTGATCTTGCCGGACACGACCAGTTGTTGAAAATCAGGCTCCGTTACCGGACCCATGCGCTTTCCATCTTCCACGTAGAACCATTCCATGATGTTTCTCCTGCTTTCGATCTCTATGAATTGTGTTTTTCAGCCTTCGTTATTCTCACTGGGCGTGTGTGCCATATTTCCTCGCAGTATTGTTTCACGGCCCGGTCCGAGGAAAAGAAACCCATGCGGGAGACGTTCAAAATTGACATGCGGGTCCACAGCATTTTGTCGGTGTAGGTTCGGCTCACGTTTTCCTGGCATTTGATGTAGGAGAGATAATCCGCCATCAGCATGTATTCGTCATATTCCATGAGAGTCTTTAACAGCGGACGGAACAATTCCCTGTCTCCATGCGAGAATAAACCGGACGCGATCGTGTCAATAGTTTCTCGCAGTTCAGGATACGTTTGATACATTTCACGCGGCCTGTAACCGTCCGCCTTCTGCTTCGCGATCTCGGCGGCTGTCAGTCCGAACAGGAAGAAATTCTCCTTGCCGACTTCCCTGATGATCTCCGCATTGGCTCCATCGAGCGTACCGATGGTGAGCGCTCCGTTCAGGGAAAACTTCATATTGCCCGTGCCGGAGGCTTCCTTCCCGGCGGTTGATATCTGTTCCGAGAGATCGGCTGCGGGATAAATGTGCTGCGCGGTCTTGACGTTGAAATCGGGAATAAAAACGACTTGCAGCATGTCCTTGACAGCTGGATCGTTGTTGATCACCTCGGCCACGGAATTGATGAGCTTGATGATAAGTTTTGCCATGTAGTAGCCGGGCGCGGCTTTGCCGCTGAAAATGCAGGTTCGCGGCGTAAAATGCGCTTTCTTTCCCTTCTTCAGCCGATTGTACATCGTAATGATGTGCAGGATATTGAGGTGCTGTCGTTTGTATTCGTGTATTCTTTTGACCTGGATGTCGAACATCGATTCCGGGTTCACGATCATGCCGGTAGTCCTCTTGATAAACCCGGCAAGGGCGCATTTGTTGTCGCGCTTCACGTCGCGCCATTCCTCCCGGAAAGCCGGGTCCTCGACAAACATTTCCATTCTTCCCAAGTCGTCAAGATGCCTCGTCCATGAATCGCCTATTGTGTCGGAAATAAGTCGGCTGAGCCCCGGATTCGCAAGCACCATGAACCGGCGCGGAGTGATACCGTTCGTCTTGTTGGTGATTTTGGCGGGCCACAATTCGTGGAAATCCTTAAGCACGGTTTGCTTGAGAAGTTCGGTGTGAAGATCGGCAACGCCATTGATGGCATGACTTCCCACGCAGGCGAGATTAGCCATGCGAACGCTCTTTTCGCCCTCCTCGTCAATCAGGGAAAGCCTCGCAATGCGCGCAGTCTCGCCCGGATAGCGCTTTCGCGCCTCATCCAGAAAGCGACTGTTTATTTCGTTGATGAGCTCCATATGTCGGGGCAGCGTTTGCGCGAACATCTGCAACGGCCATGTTTCCAGCGCTTCGGGAAGGATGGTGTGATTGGTGTAGGCGAATGTTTTTGTTGTCACCAGCCATGCCTTGTCCCAGTCCATTCCGTGCTCATCCAGCATGATGCGCATCAGCTCGGCCACGGCGATCGCGGGATGCGTGTCGTTGAGTTGCACAGCGTATTTCCTGTGAAAGTTCTCCATGTTCTTTTCGCGCTGGAGATAGATTCGAATCATGTCCTGCAGCGAGCATGCGACAAAGAAGTACTCCTGTTCGAGTCGCAACTGCTTGCCAACCGCCGGCTGATCGTTTGGATAAAGCACACTTGTGATGGTTTCCGATTTGATCTTCTCTTCCACAGCGTGGTAGTAGTCGCCGGCATTGAACGCCTGGAAATCCAGCGATTCGCACGCCTCGGCCTTCCACAATCGAAGCATGTTCGCTGTCTCCACGCCATACCCCAGCACCGGTGTGTCATAAGCTGTGCCGCTGATTATTCGATCAGGGATCCATCGCACACGAAATTTGCCGTCTTTGTCGTTATATGATTCTGTGCGACCGCCGAATCCGACGTAATATTCTATTTCAGGATGCGGAATCTCCCACGGATTGCCCTTCCTCAGCCATTTGTCGGTGACTTCGATTTGCCAGCCATCGCGTATTTTCTGGTCGAATATTCCGAACTCGTAACGGATTCCGTAGCCGAATGCCGGAATCTCCAGCGTTGCCAGCGAGTCCATAAAGCACGCCGCAAGTCTGCCAAGGCCGCCATTTCCGAGCCCTGGTTCTTCTTCCTGTTCCAGGATGTCGTCCAGCGACAGTCCGAGCTTGGCGACGGCCTTTCGCGCCTGTTCGTAGATGCCGAGATTGATCAGATTGTTGCCGAGCTGGGGGCCGATCAGGTATTCCGCTGAAAGATAGGCAACTGTCCTGCTGCCTTTTTCGAAATAGGTATGCGCACTGTTGATCCATCGGTGGAGGAGTCGGTCGCGAACCGCATATGACAAGGCGAGATAAAAATCGTTCAGCGTCGCCACTTCGGGAAACTTGGCCTGTGAGCAGAATAGTTTATTAAGAAGATCGCTCTTGATTGACTCCACCGTGCTCAGCGCGTGCAACGCGCCCGGCTTCGTCTTCTTAGCTGAGCTCCGCATGTGTTTCTGCGTCATCACTCCCTCCCTCCACATTCGTCGGCAAACCAAATTAATGTACTACGTTCTATCGCGAATCGTGGTGCAAAGCAAGAAGAGTGGTGCCCCGGGCGCGGCTCGAACGCGCGACCTACGGTTTAGGAAACCGTTGCTCTGTCCAACTGAGCTACCGGGGCGTAATGCAAAATAGTAACACAACTCCACTGTACGGCGGCATCCGCGAAGTTTCGCGACACCTTATCTGACTGCCCGTCACGCCGTAGCGTCAGCGAAGGCGGAAACTACCGGGCATCAGAATCATGAGCGGGAGAATAGGGGAACAATCAACCGTCGTCAAGAAGCACGCTTGGGCAACGCTAATGTGCTCGGTTGCCGGGCTGTCAGACCGACAGAGTCTTCCAGTAGAAGGGCGCCGGTTCAGCACGCGCCACGTCTTCACTTTTTCTCCCGCAGAAATACCTCTGTTCTCTTGAGTGCGCAGTCATAGAGCAACTACAAAGCCGGGTTTGTTTTCTGTAGCCGCGGTCCGTGACCGCGGATTCCTTGGTTGGGATTGGCGATTGACTCGCATGCTGTATGACGTACAATTGTACTCATGAAGATTGTAGTGGATACAAATACGTTTCTTGCAGTGTCGCTGGATGAACCGGAGAAAGACTGGTTAATCGAGGCAACGGAGAGGCAAGATCTTGTTGCCCCTGCTGTGCTGCCATACGAGATAGGGAATGCGTTGTCATCGATGGTTAGGCGTAAGCTTCTCACAGAAGCGCAGCTTGCGGCAGCTTGGGATGCAGCGGCGGCCGTTCCCGTGGAACTTGCTACCGTCGATGCGCGCGCATCGCTGCTCCTTGCGGAACATTTCCGAATCTACGCTTATGACGCGTACTTTCTCCAGTGTGCACTTGAGACGAAGTCTCCTTTGCTCACACTCGACCGCAGCATGAAGCATGTGGCCAAGCTCCTGGACATCACACTCGTGGAGTAATCATGAAAGTATACACCTATTCCCAAGCAAGACAGAACCTGGCAGAAGTGCTGAACCAGTCGAAGGATGAAGCGGTGCTCATCCGCCGGCGTGGCGGCGATTCCTTCACCGTGTCGCCCAAGCCACGGGAAGGCTCACCCTTTGACGTGCCTGGCGTGAAGACCGCGGTCACCACATCAGACATTCTGGCTGCCGTGAGGGAGGGCCGCTCAAAGACATCCCGGCAACGGCGCGCACGGTTGCCTCGTAAAGTTCGGCTACCGTGAAGCCGGATGTTCGGCGCAATAACAGACAAAAAAAGGAGGAACACACGATGATCGCGGAGAAGCTGCAGGAAATTATGAAGAAGGACGGAGTTGTTGCTATTGCCACGTTGGGATCTGATGGGCCCCATATGGTCAATACGTGGAATGGCTACCTCAGAATATCTCAAGATGAACGTCTGTTCATCCCCGCAGGTTACATGCACAAGACGGAGGCCAACATTGCCCACAATCCGGATGTTTTGATTACATTGGGCAGCAGCAAGGTGGAGGGCCTGCATGGAGCGGGTGCTGGTTTCTTGATCAAGGGAAAGGCGAGGTTCGTAACGTCCGGTCCTGATTTCGATTTTATGAAAGAGAAGTTCAGTTGGCTGCGTGCGACACTGGCCGTCACAATCGAATCTGCCACTCAAACTTGGTGAAGCACAATTACTGATGGCCCGAATGGCCCGCACACTCCTTGAAAGTGCATCTTGCATTATCTGCACGTATAATGCATATTGATCTGCATGAGAACAACACTTAACATAGACAGCAGGATGATGCAGAAAGCGGCGGCAATGACCGGAATCAAAGAGAAGACATCCCTAATTCACAAGGGATTGCAGGCGCTCATCGCCCTGGAAAGTGCAAAGCGGCTGGCAAGCCTCGGAGGGATAGAAAAGGGACTGCACGCTATTCCGAGGCGGAGATTGGCCTGATGCATATTGTGCTCGTCGACATCTCGGTTTGGGTTGATCATCTTCGCATAGGTGAGGCCTTGCTTCAGGATCTGCTTTCGACGGGCCAGGTGGCAACACATCCGTTTGTCATTGGTGAGTTGGCGTGCGGCAATCTGAGAAATCGCGGTGAAGTCCTCAAACTGCTTTCTGAACTACCGCTTGTTGCAATTGCGTCCAATGATGAGGTGATGCATCTGATCGAGAAACATGATCTTGGCGGAAAAGGATTAGGCTGGGTCGATGCTCATTTGCTGGCGTCAGCCCTCTTGGATCACATTCCTCTCTGGACAAGAGACAGGAAATTGGCAGCGGTAGCGAGGATTCTTGGAATCGCAGGCGGCAAATAGATCACCCCGAGATTGAAAGGGTTCGCACGTCGCCATAGCGCGACGTGCAACCATGTGTTGGGAAGACAAACTGCCAACGGTATCATGATAGCCTCGCAAGCTCGGCATCATGCCGCCGGAACCGCCCGGTCGGCGACTTTTTGGCACAGCACTTTGAATTCATCCGGGGTCAAATATGATTTGCAGTCATTCACCAGCCATGAACATATTTCAAAATTCAAAATATCGGGATTGGAATGGTCTATGGTTGGCATGAGCGCGTATTGTCTTTCGTATTCTTCGGAATGAGTTGTCGAGCTGTCCCAAGTGCCGATCAATTCCCAGGCAAGCAAGTCACCGGTAAATGGATCGCGTTCGCCGCTCTCGAACACAGCTTGATGTATTTTGTCCTTATATGTCGCTCTGGTGGCAGTTTTGGCATATGGCTTGCCTCGCCGCTTGTCTCTGCGCAACAGTGTGCGAGCTTTGCAGTTTACCCATTTGTAGAAGACCGAAGGTTCGCAGTGGCCCTCCAAAAACGCAGGCAAGGGATATTTTGCCATATCTTCTGTAAGGCTGTCGCTCAGAGCATTCTCCCTTCAATATTAAAAGGGAAAAATGTCTATCACCTTAAGGCCCAAGAACACAAGAAGGAATTCGCCCGCCATAGTCAGCGCGTAAGGACGCCACATGAACAGCACAGCCGCCATTCTGCTGCCGAAAGACGGCTCACCGAGGAAGGTTCGCCCCACCGGAGTTTGCACAGGCAGTGCTTGATTTTGACCCTCATAGAAGGGCGAGTCGCGTGCCACGCCGTAGCATTGTGAAGGCGGATCCCGTCGAACCGCAGTGCCAAGGTTGCGGCTGACACGATCAGCCTACACGCAGTCCTTGCGCGGATTATGGTGTTCCTGTTGCGATTGCGGCCTCTCATGAAACGAAAGCGGAGTTCCGCCTTCGCCAATAGGCTACGGCGGGACAAGCAAGCCGCTGTAGTCCATAGCGGCTTCGCCACAAAAGGAACTACTGTGCAACCCTCGGCAGAGCTCCCATGAGCCCGTAGAAACTTGTTTGCGAAGAAGGACGATGCACATATAATGCGCGCCAAAAAGGGAGACAAGAGTCGCTTCAGGAAAGAAGGGCGTGAATGAACGAAATCAAATGGGCGAAGCAACCGGAAGAACATGATTATCATCGCTTGTGCGCCGTATATTCACGGAACGAGGACGCTGTGATTCTCCGCAAAATCGTGTGGTAGCGTCGGCACTCCACAAATCTTGAGAATGGAATAAACATGACAAATCTGCTTTCCGCTTCGTCGTTGCTTGAAATGAAAGGCACCGTGATGAGTCGCATATGCGACGAATTCTCTGGCCATGGATCGTCCACAGCGAAGCGACTGGTTCTGATTGTGCTTCTGGCGCTTTTCGTGCACGTGATGGTGAAAGTCATTCGGCAGATAAGCGAATGGATCACGCGGAAGAGCGGGGCCAGGAAACATCCGTTCGGTTTCGTGACGCAACAGCCGAAAGTTATAAGCCTGCTCCAGCTCATCTTCAATGGTCTGACTTTCATTGTTTATTTTTTTGCGATTGGATTGATCCTGCAGGAATTCGGCGTCAACTTGATGGCCTACCTGGCGAGCGCTTCGATCATAGGTTTGGCCATCAGCTTTGGCTCTCAAGGTTTGGTTCAGGACATGGTGATCGGGTTGACGCTGATTTGTTCTGACACGATGGATGTGGGCGACATGGTGGAAATAGTGGGCACTACCGTCGTTGTCGGTCGCGTTGAAGTGATAGGCTTGCGCTTTACGAAGCTGCTCAATTTCTATAATCAGGAGGTTTTCATACCAAACCGCACGATTGCCAATGTCAGCCGATTTCCGCATGACGGCATTGATGCGTATGCAGATGTCGAGATTCCGGTCGGTGCGGCCCAGCGTGAGGCAGTCGAAATCGTCGAGTGCATTGCGCAGGGCATGAGGATGCAATTCGGCGACATCATTCTTGCCGATCCAACGATCGGCAAGGTGGAAAAGACCACGGGCTGCGCCTCGATGTTTCTTCGCGTCCATTTTATAATCTGGGCGGGGCAGGGCAGCTTGATAGAAACGACATTCCGTCAGCGCGTGATAAACGCCATGAAGGCGTTCGATCCGAAATACGCGGACTGGCAAGTGCCCGTTACCTATCGCGCAGGCGTCGTTTACGGGAATGCACCTCAAAATATGGACACCTCTCCCGGCAAATCGGCCAACTGACGCGACGGCGGAAGGAATCGATGATTCCATCTTTCGCAGGCTCACGGAAGCGAATAAGGGTTTTCGAAGTCGCAAATGTGGGATTGCCTGATACCAGCCGCGACCGTTCCGTACTAGCGTGATAAGAAATAGTAAGTTTCACAAAATCACATAAACCTGAAAGGCGGTAGTAACTATGAAGGGTTCGACAAAGCTGAACGATGCGTTGAATGGTTTGCTGGCGGACGAGCTTACGGCAATCAACCAGTATGTCGTACATGGTGAGATGGCTGAGAACTGGGGCTACAGCAAGCTGAAGAAGTTTGTAGGCGGCCGCGCCATTACCGAGATGAAGCACGCTGAGAAATTGATTGAGCGCATCCTGTTTCTCGAGGGCAAGCCGATAGTAAGCAACCTTAACAACATCAAAATAGGGTCGGATATCAAATCTCAATTTGTTAACGACCTTGCGGCGGAAATGATTGCTGTGAAGAACTATAATGCGGCCGTCAGACTGGCAACCGAAGTCGGCGACAATGCCACCAAGGAAATCCTGGAAGGGATTCTCAAGGACGAGGACAACCACGTCAACGAGATCGAGGAGAGAATGGATCAAGTCGAACAGATGGGTATCCAGAATTTCCTCGTCACGCAGACTGGGGTATGATTTGTCCGAGTTCGCTTGTATCGCCTGGAGAAAGAACACATTTTGTATGCCCGGTGACCTCACCGGGCATGTTCTCTAGCTGAAAACTTTTTATCGGACGTGGCTATGTTGCGGCCACGCTGTAACTGGGATTACCTTCGCTTCCAAATCAGTATAGTGGATAACTTCTCGGAGATGTTTCATGCGGATAATCCGGGTTATCGCCGGTTTGCTGGTTTGTGCGGCAATTTTGGCGGACTACGCCTGCGCACAGAAGGATGTAAGTATGGAAAAATGGCGCAATCTGACTCCTGAAGAGGAGCAGGTCATCGTTAACAAAGCAACGGAACCGCCATCCAGCGGCAAATTCGATAAATTCAACAAGGCTGGAATCTATGTCTGCCGCCGTTGCGGCGCCGCCTTGTACCGCTCGACCGACAAGTTCGATGCGGGTTGCGGCTGGCCCAGTTTCGATGCGGAGATTCCCGGAGCGCTCAAACGCCAGACGGATGCCGACGGGGAACGCACCGAAGTTCTGTGTGCACACTGCGGGGCGCATCAGGGACATGTCTTCACAGGGGAGAAGCTTACGCCCCGCGATACGCGCTATTGCATCAACTCGATCTCCATGGATTTCGTGCCGCAGGCCGAGGTGACCAACCGCTTCTCCACGGCCGTCTTTGCAGGAGGCTGTTTCTGGGGTGTGGAATATTATTTGCAGCATGCGACCGGTGTTGTTCAGGCGACGGTCGGTTACACCGGCGGTCGTGCCGAGCATCCGTCGTATGAACAGGTGTGCGGCCATGGAACGGGGCATGCCGAAGCCGTGGAAGTGCTCTTCGATCCGCTCCAGACGTCGTTCGAGAAACTTGCGCGGCTATTCTTCGAAATTCACGATCCAACGCAGATCGACCGCCAGGGGCCGGATAAGGGCGATCAGTATCGTTCTGAAATATTTTACATCAATGACGAGCAGAAGCAGGTATCGGAGAAACTGATTGCCGAGCTGACTAAAAAAGGCTGGAAAGTCGTAACGCGCGTGGAGCCGCTGGGCGCCTTCTGGCCCGCCGAGTCATATCATCAGGATTACTACGAGCACAACGGCGACCAGCCGTATTGTCATCGTCCGGTCCCTCGTTTCAACCACGGCCCGTGACTCCAACGTGTGGCATCAGGCGACGGCTTATCACCGCTAATAACCCTCACGTTTCCACTGGCACTCCGACTTCACCGGTCATTCCATCTATGAAGATAGTGTCGCCCTCGTGCAATCTGGTGCTGCCAAGCGCAACCATCCCTGTTTGTTCGTCAATGACAAGCGAAACGCAGCCCACAACGCACGGCTTGCCCAGGTAGCGGGCATTGTTGGCAGCATGCGATGTTACGCCGCCCCGCTGCGTCAGAACTCCGCCAGATACGGCCATTCCGGCCAAGTCTTCCGGTGTTGTTGTCGCACGCACTAAGATTACATCGGTCCCGGCCTCGGACATCCGCCGTGCTGATTCGGAGGTCATGGCAATCCTACCGACAATAGCGCCGGGCGATGCGCCAAGGCCGCGCGCAATAATCCGGTATCGGGGTGGCGCAGCAGCAAATGGGGCGTGCGAACCTGTTGCCTCGCCGCTGGCTGACACGACAACCCCAGTGCGGGCGCGGAGCGAACGGGTCTGGAGAAGGTAGAGTTTGCCGCGTTGCACGGTGAACTCGATGTCCTGCGGCTCCCCAAATCGCCGCTCCAGGATATCTCCGAAGCGCCGCAACTGGGAAACAATATCAGGCATCGTTTCCGTGAGGCTCCTGCCCGGCTGGGTTGCTGTCGGTTGAATAGGCAAAGGTGTCCATAATCCGGCTACAAGGTCTTCACCGTGGGCGCGCGGCAGATACTCGCCATAAAGCTCGTGAGCATCTGTGACTGGATTGCGGGTTAAGACAACGCCCGTGCAGGAACGCGTGTCAGCATTGCCAAAAACCATTTGCTGGACGGTGGCCGCTGTGCATCCGATCGCTGGCATTGAGTTCATCTTTCTGAACAACACGGCGTGAGGATTGTTCCATGACCGGAAGACAGCCTCAACGGCCGAAACGATCTGTTCTTTCGTACTCTCCCAGAACGGCTCCAGTCCAGCCGCCAGTATGCGGTGTTTGATTTGCGTGACGGCTTCCCATGTGTGGACTCCTCGAAGATGGACGGGAAGTCCTTCAAGCGAAAGTACGGATTTAGCATAGCCCAGCAGGAAATGGATATACGAATCGAGGGCAGCGCTTTCGTCCGACAGTTCCTCTGCCATTGCGCGGGCGACATTGTCGGTCATACCGACGTTCAGGATAGTGTCGAGCATTCCGGGCATGGAAACAGGCGCGCCTGAGCGTACAGAGACCAGCAATGGGCGCTGCGGATCGCCGAACTTCCTGCCTGTCGCTTGCTCCAGCCAGGTGGTGGCCTCATTTATTTCTTCGTGTACGGACGGATCGAGCGCGTGAATTGACATGTACCGTTCGCAGGCGCCAACGCTGATAACGAACCCAGGCGGCACGGGCATGTCCAGTGCACACATGATGCAAAGGTTTGCGCCTTTGCCGCCCAGAACGCTTGCGCTTTGGTCCGGCTCCGCTGGCTGGCCTGTCTGGAAGCGATAAATCCACATCGGGACAGGGCTCTCCGCCTGCTTCGCCGCTGCCGCCAGACGCGCAGCCTCGGACTCGAACTTGCGGTGATATTGTTCAACTCTGGCCCGGATTTCGGCGGAAGCGCCATCGCCGCCAGTTTCAAGCGAATCGAGCACGTAATGATATATCCGCAGGCCGAGTTCTCCGATGTGCTGGAGCGTGGTCCCGCGTGTCAGACCATCCACGAAGCGATTTACTTCCTGCTCAACATAAGGCATTTTGCATGCGATCAAGATCTGTCTTATGATATCGGCGTAGCCTTGATACTGGAGCATGCCGATCCTGGCGATTTCGTCATTGATCTGGTGATCCAGCACCATAAGTTGGGCCATCTTGCTTGTAGTGTCGCCTGGTAGTTCCTTGAGCGCGCGTGCCAGCCACGCCAACTTTGGACTATCCCATCCTTTCATGCTTTCACTCAGCATCATGGCGCGCATAACGTCAATGACATTGGGCAGCGACTCCGCCGTTATGCTCGGTATAGTCGTATTGACCAATTCACCAAAGAGCAGGTAGCCGAGTTTTTCGAGTTCCAAGTCAAGATACAGGAGTTGCAAACCGGTCTCTGGCTGCGACGAGGCGATTGTTGCGGCTAGACCTTCGCGAACCGACAAAAGCGTGACGACGGCACTTCGCGTCTCTCCTGAGCGGCATTGTTCCACGAGCGTCGATGCCTCCTGCGGCGCGTTCCTTCCCGCTGCTTTGAGCCAGAGGACGATATCGGCCAGCACCGACTCTGGCGACTCTGGATCGAATGCGTAGATTCGTGTGAGAATGGCATCCATCTCGCGGGCATATTCGATCAACTTAAGTTTCAGAGCGGCGGGGTCATCCGAGGCCATGAGCTTTTCGTCATGCTCCGGTATTTTCTGCGCCATCCATATTTCCTCCAGTCCTGACTGGTCGCCTTTTTCGAGGTACCGGAGATAAGCCCTGACCAGAGTCAGATTAGCGGGCGACGCATGCGAATGAATCTCCTCCCGAATGTCCGTTGTTAGCGGACATTCCAGCAGATACTGAAGTCCCTCCGGTGCACCACGCACATCGTCCAGTTCGGAGAAAGAAGCGCCCACATGAGGAAGAGTCTTTACGAGTTGCCGAAAGAGCACGTTGCCGAGTTTACCGCGGCTTTCGAAAAGAGAGCCCAATTTCCGCGTGATCGTGGGAAGAACCTCGTGAGTTGCGTCGCCTCGACTGCCCAGGTTTGCAAGAAACGGAACATCCCCCTTGATGCCAAGCCGCACGCTCACGACGAGCGTGCGAAGAAGACGCGCGGAATCGGACGGGCTGGCCAGTGCAATATCGAGCACCCATAAAACTTCGTCCCACTCACGAATTGGACGCCCTGTGTAACATTGGATGGCCCGCCTGAAAAGCGGGAGCCAGTCAGGGGCGGCCGGGATGAGTTGGGCCATCTTTAATGTGGTTGCGCGAATTGCTTCAAGCGCCCAGGCGTCAGGCAGGATGTTATCGCGCTTGCTCCCTTCGACCATGGCTTCCAGTTCGGCACCGCCGGGCAACCTGCGCCAGTCGGCGCGCAGAGTGTTCAGAAACACCATTGGCGCCTGAGAAGTTTGGACATACATGTGTATTGGCTCCTGACAATACGCGCCTCAAGGGGCGTTTTCCATTTTCACAAGTGGCAGATCGCAATTGATCGCCGTTTCAGGGCGAGTTCTTCCTTTCACCCCGGTTGGACATCTCTATTTCTATGATCATCGAACCGTCTTCCCAGTTGCCGAGCGCCTTGATGTCGTGCGTAAGCTGGACCCGTCGTTCCCTGTCTTTTCTGCTTGCACTCGTGTCGCTTTCCTTCTCCAGCGCGCTTCGTTCTTTTTTGAGTTCCCGTCGCCAGATGCCGCAAATAATGTCTTTCATTGCATTTTCGAGTGATGACTCGGTGCCTTTCATTTTGTCGGGCATAATCAGCAACTCTGATGCAAATCTCTGTAATTCGCCCGATTGGTCGGATTCTTCGCGCAGGAGATCCTGAACGTCGCGTCCCGTTTCGACCGCGACAAGCAACGCTTTCGCCATCGCTTTGCACATTGGGTCCAAGATGATGTCCAGCGGAACATATTTCCGAACCAGATTGGCAAGGGCAGGGAACTTGCTGATGTGGATGAGATGTTCGCATAGCGAGATTTCCTCAGAAGGACGCGGCAACCTGACATGAGGTTCGAGTTCTTCCTGATGCGGCGATGATGGGCGTGATGCCCGTCTGATCATTGTGTTGAAATCGTTTCGCAGTGCGGCAGTTGGCAGCTTCAACAGTTCCGCCGCTTCCTCTATCAGTCGGGCTTGCTGCACCGCACTCGGACTATGGCCTATTGTCTGGAGCGCGGCCTTGGCGATGCGCATCGCGCCAACTTCGCTTTTTGCATCCTGACGGGAGGAGAGCACCGCGATCTGAAATCCGATGGCGGACTGAGCTTTCTTAAGCCTTTCACTGAACGCGTCGGCCCCCTTCTTGCGTATGAATGAATCAGGATCGTCGCCTTTTGGGAGGGTGACGACTTTCACAGCCAATTCGGCTTCCATAAAAGTGGCGGCAGTCTTGATCGCTGCATCCTGCCCAGCCGTATCGGGATCGAAGACGAGGATGACACTGTCGGTATACCGTTTCAGGATGCGGGTATGATCTTCGGTGAAGGCCGTGCCCTGGGATGCAACCGCGTTCTTGAAGCCGGCCTGATGACAGCGAATCACGTCTATCTGGCCTTCGCAAATTATCGCTTCGCCGGTCTCGACAATGTTTCGCCGCGCCTTGTCGAGCGCGTAAAGCACACGTCCCTTGTGGAAGAGCGGAGTTTCAGGACTGTTTACGTATTTCGCCGATTTGTCCTCAGGGTCTATGGCGCGTCCGCTAAAGGCGATAACGCGATTTTGTTCGTCTCGAATCGGAAACATGATCCTGTTTCTGAAGCGGTCGTAGAATCTGGATTGCGATTCCGGCCTGGAGCTTTTTACAATGATGCCCGCCATCTCGAGCTGCTCAAGTGGATATTTCTTCTTCTGGGCCCAGCGGAGCGCAGTGTCCCAGCCGGCCGGCGCATAGCCGATGAGGAACTCCTCGATAATCTCCTTCGGCAGCTCCCGTTGCAGGAGATACTCTCTGGCCACCACGGCGGCCTTCATCTGCAGCAGGCAACGCTGGTAGAATTCAGCCAGTTCCTTGTGGATTTCATAAAGGAGCGTCTTATCTCCAGCGCCGCCGGCATCCGCTTCCATTTCAAGTCTGATGCCGGCCCTTTGTGCCAGCATCTTGGCGCTGGTAATAAAGTCAACCTTCTCGTGCTGCATCAGAAAACCAAAAACATCGCCACCGGCTCCGCATCCGAAGCAGTGGAATATCTGCCGCTGAGGATTGATGTGGAACGAAGGTGTCTTCTCCTTGTGGAAGGGGCAAAGAGCCCTGAAAGTGGAACCGGCGCGCTTGATGTTGAAATAACCGCCGATAACGTCAACTATGTCATTCCTGAACCGGATGTCGTCCAGCACGCGTTTTGGGATAATATGCGACATGCAATGAGGTTACCGTTTCTTCATCGGGTCGTCGAGATGTTTGACCGTGGAAACCGCCTCCGCCTTCAATTCTTCTCCTTTTGGCGCGCGCTCAAGACGCGGCATGATACGCTCGACAACGAATTTCCCGACCATCGATTCCCTTCCGAACTTTCGATTCAGATATTCGTGCGGCCACATGTCGATCGTTACGAAAACGATAAGAACCAGGATGGATGAGCGGATAAATCCAGAAAGTACACCACCCAGCTTGTCAACAGTCGGCTCAAACGTGATCTTCATTATTTTCCCCAGAATCAAACGCAGAAGAATGGCTGTCAGGATTACGCCGATCGCAGTCGAAGCAAAGGCGACCGCCTGAGCCGCCTGTCCTTCCAGCCTGCTGTGTTCATGCAGCCATAAACTGAAAGGAACCATGAAATATAGGCCGAGGCCGAAAGCTGCAGCGGTTCCTGCGAGGCCGGCAAGTTCGCCGGACAGCCCCCTGCGAAACCCGATGATCAGGTTTATGCAGATGATCAACGACACTGCAATATCTATTGGATTAAGTGTTGAGAAGTATTGCATATAACCAATGAATGGCGAGGGAAACTCTATCTTCTGTTCTTGTTAAGCCATTCTTTGACCTGTTTTGCCGACTCGCCATCCGGGTCTAGTTGTAGATATCGCTCAAAACGCTTTCTTGCCAGATCTGGTCGTCCCTTGTCAAGGTACAGAAATCCCATCAAACATTGAGCATCCGCATACGTTGGCTGCGCCTTCACAACCTTGTTTAATTGCGCAACGGCGCTTTCCGTGTCTTTCATCTCTCTAAAAACAACGGCAAGCATATAACCAGCCTTCACCATGGACGAGTTTGCCTTGAGTGCGTCACTGAATCTGTCTCTGGCGGTCTGAAGATCGCCTTTCGCCTTGTAGGCAAGACCGAGATTATAAAGAATGTCTGCGGAACCATTATCGAATTCGAGGGCGCGTTTGTAATAAGCAATGGCGCCGTCCCAGTCTTTTAAATTGTAGAGTCGAACTCCACTGGTAAGAGCTTCCTGGGCTGAGCGGGCATCAACCTGGCGGGGTGGCGGCTGGAGTGGCAGAGGCGCGGCCACCGGGCCAATACTTCGTTTTGGCGCTTCCGCTTTTGCGCCAGCCCTTGGATCGGCAGGAAAAAGAGTGCGGAACTTCTGATAGCTCTGTGCCGCCTTGTCAGGCAACTGCAAATGAGTGTCATAGAGGACGGCCAGTTCCCATAAAGCATCGGAATCTGTTGGATCCTTCTTCATTGCCTGTTTGAGCAAGTCCAGCGCTTCGTCGTAGTTCTGTCGTTCTATCGCCTTGCGCGCCGATACGACCAGGGGATCCATCGGTTTGGATTTTGCAGGTTCGGCGATTTGAGGGGGCATGGGCGGGCCGGGAGGCGGCTGCATTGTCAATGTCTTTCCCTCCATAGCGGCCTTGGCTACCTTGGCATGTTCATCGTTTCCGGCTATCTCGAGATATTGCTGGAAATATCTGTTTGCTTCCTCTTTGTTGCCGTAGCGGTCGCGATAGAGGCATGCCAGATTGTAAATTGCCGGAGCATAATTTGGATCAATATTCAGCGCCTGTTTCCAGTAAGTATCAGCCATCTCATTTTGACCGGCGTGAAATTCAACGACGCCTATCGCGGTAGAGATTCGCGGGGAATTTGGGGAGAAATCGCCAGCCTTTGTAAGCGCGGCTCGCGCGTCATCGAGTTTGCCCATACGGATCAGGGCCTGTGCGAGAAATTCCAGCGGTGCCTGGTTGCTGGGATCAAGATCTATTGCCTTCTTGAAGGAGAGAGCCGCATCCTCTGTCAATCCCAGTTTCAACTGGACAATTCCCAGGTTGCACCATGCAGTTGCGTTATCCGGGAACTGCCGCACCGATATTTCAAGCCGCTTTGCCGCTCCGTTGTAGTCGCCTTTGCTCAGCTTGGAGAGCCCCGACTCCAGATTTGATTTACCTGAACCGTCGCCGCATCCTGTAACAAGCAAAAGTGCTGGAAAAATAGCAATGCTGGCAAGCCTGAAGGATTTTCTTATTCTGTTGTTCTGCTGATTCTGCATAAGAGTCAATTGATACTATACCACTTGTCCGTGTAGTCCAAGATGAAACAGATCAAAATATGTCCTTGCTTTTCAGAGGCGGTTCTATAATCTTCCGTGCCTGTTCTGTCAAACCAGAAGGTTATAAAATGAAAAAAGACATTCATCCGAAATATGACGTGGCGACGATTACCTGCTCCTGCGGGAATGTGCTCAACACACATTCGACCGTCAAGGAGATGGAGGTCAATACGTGCTCAAAATGCCATCCGTTCTTTACCGGTCAAGCTACTTTCCTTGATACGGAAGGCCGGGTTGAGCATTTCAAAAAACGTTACGCTGCACATCTCAAGACCAAGTAGCTTTCGACATCATTGGGCCAGAACGATCCTTATTCGATCTGGCCCATTTTGTTTTCAGAAAGTGCGCGACGGACAAAACTGAAGTGATGGGCCGAAAGGGGTCAGAAAGGCTTTTTTCGACTCTGTTCTGGCTCTCGGCGTTATGACCTTGCTGGATGCCTCATGATCGAGAAAGCACATGTTGACAGACTACTGGCACGGATTCCCGAGATAGAATCGCAACTCTCGAATCCCGCAACCGCGGCCAACCAGAAACTCTTTCGTGAACTTGTTCGCGCACATGCCTCTCTTCTGAAACTCTCGAAAAAAGCGGAACGCTTTTTCACCCTCGATGCGGACCTCAGGGAGCATCGCGACCTTATCGGCAATCCTGACGCCGATCCCGAACTCAAGGAACTGGCGAAAAGCGAAATAGATGGTTTGGAGAAGAGTCTTCCTGCGGCCGAGAAGGATCTTATGTTTGAGCTTATCCCGCCCGATCCGAGCGACAGCAGGAAGGCAATTGTGGAAATAAGGGCAGGCACCGGCGGAGACGAAGCTTCGCTTTTTGCCGGGGATCTTTTCCGCATGTACAGCCACTTTTGTGAATCGAAGAGGTGGAAAATCAGTATCGTCGACGCAAGCGGGAGTACAGTCGGCGGGTACAAGGAAATCATTTTCACTGTGCAGGGCGAGGGAGCTTATGGGGTTCTCAAGTTCGAAAGCGGCGGCCATCGCGTCCAGCGGATACCGGTGACCGAAACACAGGGGCGAATCCACACATCGGCGGCCACAGTTGCTGTATTCCCTGAAGCGGAGGAGGATGATGATATTGAGATCAAGCCGGACGATCTCCGCATTGACGTTTTCTGCTCATCAGGGCCGGGTGGACAAAGTGTCAACACCACTTACTCTGCCGTCAGAATCACTTATCTGCCCACGGGACTGGCGGTGCAGAGCCAGGACGAACGTTCACAGCACCGCAACAAGGAAAAGGCGATGTCCGTGCTCAAGTCCCGCCTGCTGGATGCCAGACGGCGTGCTGAGGAGGAGAAAAAGGACAGCACGAGGCGCTCTCTCACCGGTTCGGGCGACCGGAGTGCGCGGGTGCGCACGTACAACTTCCCCCAGAACCGGCTTACAGATCACCGCATCAATCTTACTCTCTACAGCCTCAGCCGGATTGTTGAGGGAGAACTTGCTGATGTGCTGACAGCGCTGCGAGACAGCGATCTTCAGATGCGCATTGAGACTGAACTCGGTATGCCTAAATCCACGTCTGCGAAGGCAGAAACACAGGAAGACGATTGATTCACTTTCTTGGGGAGTTGTTCGATGGCCGATGCGCCCAAAACCGTGGCTGAAATCCTTGTGGCTGCAACAAATTACCTGGCAGGCAAGGGGCGCGACGATGCTAAAATGGCCGCCGAGCTTCTTCTCAGTCGTCTGCTCAACTGCAAACGATTGGAACTGCACCTGAAATCGGGACAACTACTCTCCGACATACAGATCCAGGCCATGCGGCGAGGGGTGAAACGCGTCGCGGGCGGCGAACCCGTGCAATACGTGCTCGGCGAGTGGGATTTCATGGGCCATACTTTCAAGGTCGATCGTCGTGCGTTGATCCCAAGGCCCGAGACCGAGATGCTTGTCGAGACCGTGCTAAAGTGCGGGCCGCTTTGGAGTAGACATAAACCGGTGATCATGGAAATAGGGACAGGAACCGGCTGCATTGTTATCAGTCTTGCGCTGGCAAGGCCTGCTGGTCTTTATCTCGCGCTTGACGTAAGCGATGAAGCGCTTGAGCTTGCGCGATACAACGCGAGCAACCTTGGACTGGGTGAAAATATCGCTTTCACAAACGGCGAGATGTGTGACCTGGTCGAGCCGGCTTCACTCGATACCATTGTCGCCAATCTGCCCTACATTCCAACCGCGGAATATGAAAAGCTGCCCACCCACATACGCAACTACGAACCGCGAATTGCGCTTGATGGCGGACCGACCGGATTGGCGGTGATCGAGCTAGTCGTTCAAGATTCCGCAATTGCCCTGAAACCGGGTGGTTTTCTGTTCATGGAAATCGGTAGCGATCAATCCGCTGCCACTACCGCCCTCCTGAATCAAGCCGGCTTCGATGCAATCGAAACCGTCAAAGACCTTGCCGGTAAGGACAGAGTGGTGCGCGGAACCTTGATGGAGTAAGGCCAACCGGTGGGGCGAGGCGTCCCGCCATGCCTATGTTCAGCGCTGAGGAAGACATCAACAGGTCCATCGGATCCTCACTTGAATGACTTATTCATGTCCAGTTCTTTGGGCGGCTTGGTTGTCTTTTTGACGAATGTAGAGGTCTTGATGAGCTTCTTGAGCATTCGTTCGTATGCAGCGGAGTCAAGCGGAAGATCGACCGTCTTGCCGGTCATTGACGAGTAGAGCATCGCATTTGCAAGCTCAACGGAATGAATTCCTTCGCGGGCTGGAGCAATCAGCGGGGCACCGTCAAGAATGGCATCAACGAAGTTCTGCTTGATCTCGATATGCTGGCCGCCTGAGCCGTTCACAGGAATCTCCACATTCCAGACCGGTGGCGCCGCAAATGCCTCTTTCGATGTCCGGCTGAATGTGCACGCCGGGATTTCATTGCGTGTAAAAAGTACTTTGCCGCCTTCAACAATCACCTTTCCATTCTCGCCGGCAATTTCGAGGCGGTTGGATCCAGGCGCTTCGCCTGTCGTGGTGGTGAACACGCCAGTTGCGCCGTCGGGATATTCCAGATATGCCGTCACGTCATCCTCGACTTCGATGTTGTGCCGCTTGCCTAAAGCGCAGAAGGCCCTGACTTTGCTGGGCATTCCACAAATCCACTGGAGCAGATCCAGGTTGTGCGGACATTGGTTCAGCAGCACGCCGCCACCTTCACCCGCCCACGTGGCACGCCAGTCGCCCATTGCATAATAGCGTTCGGTCCTGAACCAGTCGGTGATGATCCATGTCACGCGCATGAGTTTGCCAAGCGCGCCGCCAGCGACCAAATCCTTGACCTTTTTGTAATGTGGATCAGTGCGCTGGTTGAACATCGCCGCAAATATCTGCTTCTTGTTCTTATGCGCGGCGATCAGGCGCTGACAGTCGGCCTTGTGAACGGATATCGGCTTCTCAATGAGCACATGCAGCCCCTGCCGCAAAGCGTCAATACCGATGGTCGTGTGGCCGTAATGCGGTGTGGCGATAAGTACCGCATCCACTTCGCCTGACCGGATCAGTTTCCGGCTGTCCGCGAATTTCCTGATCTTATCGTCGAATTGCGCTAGTTGCTGTGGTCGTAAATCGCAGACCGCGGCGAGTTCACATCGTTTCACTGCTCCGTCGAGAACCTGCCTCGCATGGCATGTTCCCATGCCGCCAACACCGATGATTCCAAGTCTGAGTCTATTCAATGCCATGCTTAAGTTTCCTTTCAAGTCGTTACAAGAATCTGCCGGCGCGAAAACCCGTAAGCTTGCCGTTGGCCAGCGTGAGCACACCATTTACTATGACCCGCTCGATGCCCTGTGCGAGTTGGTGCGGTGCCGAATATGTTGCGGTGTCACGCACCGTTGCCGGATTGAAAACGACAATATCAGCTTTCTTTCCGCAGGCAATAACACCTCTGTCCGCAAATCCAAAGCGGGAAGCAGGGAGTGAGGTCATCTTTCTGACCGCCTCCGGAAGCGCCACACTTTTCCCGTCAAGTGACATTCGGAGAAAACGCGGGAAGCTGCCGTAGGCCCGCGGATGCGGATAGTCATGGCTTAATGGACCGGTCGGTGCCCGCAATGAGGCATCGGTGCCGAGCATCACGTACGGTTCGGCGAGAATCCTTATCATGTTGTCCTCGCTCATCCCGAAGAAAAAGGCGCTCGTCCTGAGTTCGTCCGTTGCCGTGATATGGAGAATCGCATCAACGGGTTCCATTCCAAGCTGCTTTGCCGCATCGGTGAGTTTTGCGCCTTTGAACCTGGCGTTGTCTGGATGATTAGTGGAGGCGATGACAATAGTTTCCCAATAATTGTCAGGTCTCGATTTTAGAAGGTCTTCCCGTAATCTCGCCCGATCTGAAGGATTCTTCAATCGCTTCAACGTGGCAACGTTTCCACCCTCCTCGGCCCATGCGGGGAATATGACGTCGAGATCAGTGCACGACGACGTGTACGGGTAACGGTCGGCTGCCAGATCAACTCCGTCATCTTTTGCGGATCTGATGAGGCCTAACGCTCTCTCGATCAAATCCCAATTTCCGCGCCCCGATGTCTTGAGATGTGAGATTTGCGTTCGAATGCCAGATGCCCGACCTACGGCAATGGTCTCCCGAATTGCGTCAAGCAACCCTTTGCTCTCGCTTCGCATATGGCTGGCATAAATCCCGCCTTTCCTCGCCGCGACTTTGGCTAACTCAATTATTTCTTCAGGGGGCGCAAACATACCTGGCGAATAGAGAAGCCCTGTGCTGAGACCGCGCGCGCCTTCATCGAGTCCCTGTTCGAGACGCCTGCGCATCTCCGCCATTTCATCTTGTGTCAACGGTCTGTTCTCGTACCCCGCAATGCCTGTTCGCAGCGTGTTGTGTCCAATCAGCAAGCCGACGTTCACAGCGGGGGTAAGTCGGGTAAGAAGTTCGCGATATTCAGCCACACTGTGCCAGTTTCCGGGATATGTCTTGTCGCGCCAGTCGGATGGCATGTGCGCGCTGCCAAAAAGCGGCGCTGCGGACGCGCCACAGTTGCCGACAATTTCCGTGGTTATTCCCTGGTATATTTTACTGTGGGCTGAAAGCTGTATCAGCAGGTATGTGTCGGAATGCGAGTGCGCATCGATGAAGCCTGGCGTGACGCATTTGCCTTTCGCGTCAATAGTTGTCTTTGCCGATACCGCCGAAAGATCGCCAATCTCCCTGATCTTGTCCCGGAAAATTCCCACGTCCGCAGATACGGCTGGATTTCCTGTGCCGTCCAGAAGCTCTCCGCCTTTGATCTTAATATCAAGCATGGCCAGAACCGGTGCTTCGGAGATCAGACACTGGAGACCTGACGTAAATTAGTCGTCTTCATCTTCAGACTCAGCGTCATCTTCGTCCTCATCATCTTCAAACTCGTCCTCGTCATCGTCCTTATCATCTTCAAGCAGGTCTTCGTCTTCGTTATCGTCTTGCATGTTGGCATCCTCCGTCTCTTCGTTTGACTGAATCTTGCCCTGTTCGTCTTTTGCCACGCTCTTATCGTTGTCTTTGCCTTCAAGTCCTTCATTTGTCCGGGTTCCGGACTCAGGTTTCTGCGGTATTCCCAGCATCTCGGCGACTTCCGTCTGGACCTGAGCCAATTGGTGGAAACCAAGCTTTGGATCAGGGACGAGAAATGTCTCGCCGGTTTTCTTGTGTTCATAAACACGGATTAAAATGCCGTCGTCTCGCGTGCGGATATCTTTTTCCACGAGAATCCGCTTTCGCTCAAGTATGAGGGCAAGGATGTATATCACGTTGATTTTTGCGGGATCCTCGTTGGTCATCAATCGTCTTAGCAATTCCTCGGCATCTTCCTTTTTAAGAGGATCCTCGGCAGGCGGAAGTGGTTTTTTGAAAATGCCCGACCAGACGCTGAAAGTTTGAATGGAATTGCCTTTCTCGTTCCAGCATTTCTCGCAGTAGTCGGCCCGCGCATAACCCTCCTGTCCGAAAGCGAGCGCCGACGTGCAGCGTTGATTGTCATCAAAGGGGGTTGCGCACGCGTGGCAGCAAGCCTGTCTAGGTTTTATGTCCCAATCTTGAACCATGGTAATTCCATTCTTCCAGCGTGGCTTTTTTCCTCAACCAATTACAGCTTCCATATCATATTCCAGCTGCCGAGTGTAGCGAACTTTTACAAAGTCGCCCGCCTTCGTGTCAGACGCGGCATTTGCGATAAGCACCGCGCCGTCAACCTCTGGCGCAAGACTCCGCGATCTTCCTATCCATGCAGTATCGTCATCGGGATGAGATTTTTCCAGCAAAACTTCCACGTCAGTGCCAATCAGCCTTTGGGATCGCCGGTCAACGACTTCTTTCTGGATTGCGAGAATGCGGTCGCGTCGCTCTTCTGAGAGAGCGGGATCTACATCGTTGGGCATATCTGCCGCCGTCGTGCCATCTTCGGGGGAGTACGTAAAAACGCCAAGATGATCGAACTCGGTAACGGTCATGAAGTCCAGAAGATCATCGAAATGTTTGTCTGTTTCGCCAGGAAATCCAACCAGGCATGTTGTCCTCAACGTGACATCAGGCATGACGTTGCGAATGCGTTGGGCCATCTGGCGCATATGTGTGATTGTCCCGCCGCGCTTCATGGCTCGCAGAATGTCCGGGTGACTGTGCTGGATGGGAATGTCGAAATAATGGCAAACTTGTGAGGTCCCGGCCATTATCTCGAGCAGTTCGTCTGTGATTCCGGCGGGATATCCGTAAAGCAGGCGGATCCAGAATGTTCCGCCCAACCGGCCAAGCTCTCGAATCAGACTGGGCAGATCGGTTCCATCATCCAGATCGCGTCCATACCAGGTGGTGTCCTGCGAGATCAGATTGAGTTCACGTATCCCGTTTGCCAAAAGCTGTTCCGCCTCTTTGACTATATCGCGAATGCGGCGGGATCGGTGTTTTCCACGAATGGCTGGAATTGCACAGAAAGAACAGTGATGATTGCAGCCCTCTGCGATCTTAAGATAAGCGAATGGCCCGCCAGTGAAGACAACGCCGGGCAGTCGCGGCTCGAAGAGTCTGGATGGAGCCTTTGAAATCTCCAGAATATTTGTTTGTCCTTTGGCAACGCGTTTGACTATTTCGCCTACTTTGTCAATCTGGTCAACTCCGATGAAGGCGTCAACATCGGGAAATTGTTTCCTGAGATCGCTCCCATAACGCTGGGGAAGGCAACCTGTCACCAGCACGGCCTTGCATTGGCGGCTTCGCTTGAGACCGCATATTTCATTGATAGTGTCCGCCGCTTCTTTCCTTGCATCTTCGATGAACGAGCAGGTATTTATGATTACGACATCAGCCTCTTCCGCCGATCGCGCCAATGCAACGCCCTCCGTTACCAGTACGCCCGCCATCACCTGCGAATCCACCAGATTCTTGGCGCATCCAAGGCTTACAAAACCGACAGAGACCGGTTCTTGTGTTGAGTTTTTCTGTCTCTTATTCATAGCTTGGCATCGGCTACTCATTTCGGATAATCATCACGCCATGCGAATCAGAGTGCGAAAACGGATGGCGAATTACAGCGGCTCAATCCACATATGGAGCGGGGGGCTCGACGGCGAGTCGTAACTTCTCCTGAATCTGCGGGACAGGAGTTTTCCGCGGTTCGTTGTTTTTGATCCAACGGCTGATGCCTGATGCGAGAAATACGAGGATCAAAATTGCACCCACTGCAATGGAGATATATTTGACGATTGATATGGTCGCTCTGTTCTTGAAAGGGTTTGCGCCGCCCGATATTGGCGAACTGATTGTTGATTCTGGTTCCCACATTCTTTCTGCGGCCGACTCTGCGGGCTTGTCCCATAGATCGCCTCGTGGCTGCTTCTCTTCGCTCGTCACCGGTGGAACGCCTGCGCCGGTCCGCGTTTCGCTGAACAGATCGGGTTGCGTGGTGGCCGCCGCGGTCTTTGCTGGCTCAGGTTGGACTTCATCGGGACCAAACACCGGCTCTTCTGTTATGCGTGGCGGGGGAGCGCCTTCGCTTACGAGTGACGGTTTCTTTCTGGGCGCGTAATTCTCCATGTATTCATCAATCAATGGTTTCGGATCCACACCCACGCACTCGGCGAATAATCGTAGGAATCCCTTTCCGTAAACCGGCGCAGTTACATGGCTGAAGTCTTCGCGCTCAATCGCTTCCACTGTCTGAATCTTGATCCGCGTTGCCGCACCAACCTGGGATGTTGTCATCTTCCTGCGGAGACGCGCATCCTGCAGTATTTTGCCAAGTGCCATTGCTACTCCTCTATTATCTTTGGAGACTCCTCAACAACATTTTCTTCCGCATTATCAGGAATGTTGACGTCGAGATCAATAAGGATTTCACGAGCATCAGAACCCCTCGGCGGACCGATAATTCCGCGTTCCTCCATGATGTCCATTATGCGCGCGGCCCGTGTATAACCGATCCTCAGCCTTCTCTGCAACGACGACGTAGAGGCCCTGTGTGTCTCTTTGACTATGTTTATTGCCTGATTAAGCAATTCCTCGTCTTCGCCGCCGTCATCGGCCGCAGGAGCACTGCCGCCCTTTTCCAGCTTTTCCTGTATTTCCATTTCATAGCGCGGTGCGCCCTGGGCCTTGATAAACTCGACGATTCTGCGCATCTCGTCATCCTTTGTCATGGCGCCCTGGGCGCGCAATAACTTGCTTGTGCCGGGCGGCAGGAACAACATATCTCCACGGCCAAGCAGTTTCTCCGCGCCCGGCGTATCCAGAATGGTGCGACTGTCAACCTGCTGTGGCAACTGGAATGCGATGCGGGCCGGGAAATTGGCCTTGATTGTGCCCGTGATCACCTTTACCGACGGACGCTGCGTTGATATTATCATGTGAATGCCGACAGCGCGCGACAACTGTGCCAGACGCGCTATGCAATTCTCGATTTCGGACTGATCCACAAGCATCAGATCGGCAAGTTCATCAACGACAACGACTATGTACGGAAGTTTTGCCGGCTGTTCATCTTCCCTCTTCGCTCCTTCCGGCGGCTCGCCGAAAAGATCCTGTTGTTTGACGATTTCACGGGTGTTGTAACTATCGATATTGCGAACACCGACTTTTGCGAACAGCTTGTAGCGCTTTTCCATCTCTGCGATGGCCCAGCGCAGGGCGATCGCAACTTTCTTTGCGTTCGTGACAACCGGAACGACGAGATGCGGCAGGTCGTTGAACACGGAGAACTCGACGATCTTCGGGTCAACAAGTAGAAGTCGAAGTTCCGCCGGAGTCTTCGCCATCAGGAGTCCCACGAGAATCGAATTCATGCAGACAGTCTTGCCTGATCCTGTGGCTCCTGCCACGAGAAGATGCGGCATGCTTGCCAGATCAGCAACGATGTCTTTGCCCCCTACGTCTGTCCCAAGCACAAGCGGGACTTTGGCCTTGCTGGTCCGCCACACGTCGCCTTCCATGAGTTGCCGCAGGCAGATCATGGTGGCGATGGCATTAGGCACCTCAATGCCAACCAGTCCCTTGCCCGGGATAGGAGCTTGAACACGTACGCTTGTCGCTTTCAACGCCATGGCCAGGTTGTTGCTTAAGCCGCTTATTCTCTCGATGCGCACTCCAGGTGCAGGGAGGAGTTCATACCGCGTAACCACAGGTCCCTCTTCCACATTGACTACCTGCGCCTCGATGCCGAACTCGGCGAGTGTCTCGGTCAGAATCTTGGCAGCTGTACCGGTGTCCGTTTTTATTTCCCTGTTCTTGACCGGCGGAATGGGATCGAGAATGTCGAGTGGCGGAAGCTGATACTCCCCTGGGGCTGCTGGTTTTGACTGGGGAGCAGGCGTCGGTTCTTGCGGCTTCTGTTTCTTTGCCGGAGGTTTTTGGGGAACTTCGACGTTCTTTGCGACTTCGGGTTCGACGGCGATAGGCGAAGGATCTTGTTGTTTAGAATCGATCCTGGGTTGCGCTTTTTGGGCTTGCTTCACTTCTGATTTTAGCGGTGCTGGCATCTCTTGAAGCTGCTGATCCTCTTTTCCCGGAGGAAGCACGCGTTCCAGCCGCTTGCGCCGTGTTTCATCTTTCTGTGTTTCCGTCTCGATGTCGAGTTGTCTCTGCTCCTGATTGTTTACCCATGCTTTGATCTGAGTCTGAACAGCGCTGCTGCCTGACGATAAATATTCGAATGCCCGCACAATGTTTGGAATTCCGGCAAAGAACACAATCGATAGAATAAGGAGACACCAAAGAAGCATGCCTGCTCCTACCGGGTTGAACCACGTCACGAGCAGTCCGCTGGTAAGGGCATAGCTGAAAATTCCGCCTGCATCCTGAATGTTCAGTCCCCGGCAGATGGACGCCCAGTTGCTTTTGTAGAGTTCCAGAAGATTGGCTGTCGTCAGAAGCAGAACAAAACACCACATTATTCTAGGCCAGATTCGTTCTTCTCTGTTGACTATTAGAAGCATTCCAATGAACAGGCAGAAAAACGGAATAAGATAGGCTGCCAGACCCAGCGCGTTCAGGAGGACGAAAGACATCCATGCGCCGACCCATCCGAAAAGATTGCTCGGAGGCAGTTTCGGGGGAGCCGTCAATGCGCCGATATCCTGCCAGTCATACGAGAAAAGACTGACCGCTTGAAGAAGGCAGACTACCAGCAGTATGCCTCCCCAGATACAGCGAAGTCCGCTCGCATCAGATTCTTTCCTTTCGCCAGCCATAATCATCCTGTTGCAGCCTCTGTTCAGGGCCGCGAAGTTCCAAAACAAACCTTGACCATCTGCGGTTCAACGGTGGTAGTGACATCAATGCCCGAAGGCAGATGCACGCTCACCGGCAGCTCGTAGACTTCCAAAGGATCGAGCCCGGTGCAATCCACAAAAACCCTTATCGAATCATAAGGGATTCGCTTCACGACTTCTTCTCTGCCGTGCAGAGAAACGTTGACTCTTTCCGGTTCGATGTACACGCTGTTCGTGTTTCCAGTTTCAATCACGGCTCGAACCGGCATATTAGTCAGTTCTTTGCTGACAGATTCCGTCACAATGTTTGCCGTGACGGTGATTTCCGGCGGTTCGATCTTCGTGACGCCCGTGTCGCTTGGTGAAAGGACGCGTACGCGTCTTGAGAAGGACTGCACACAGCCTCCCACATCGATCGGTTCAGTCTCCACAACTTCCCTGTCCTGAAGCCATCTCTTAGGTCCGCTGATCTTGACATATTGCGGAGTGTAGTCAATCTCGACCTTGCCGCCAGGGGTGCCGATCATTCGTGGTTTCAAAACGCGAAACACCTTCTCCACTTCGTGGTCGAAGGTGATTGAGGCCACGTCCGGTCGAACTCTCATTATGCGAACGCCTGCGTGACCGGTTATCTGTTCCGGCCCGATCATAACCATCATCGACCCAGCCGTGTCTTCCACCTTCGGTTTTACAACAGCTTTGAGTTGCCTGCCATCCAGTCCGCGAAGGTCCTCCTGCGAGCCTCGGAATGTGACTTCAACGGTCTTGGGTTGGTCAAGAATTGCAACACCGTTTTCAACCTCGACTTCCAGCGGCACTGTAAACGAGAACTCAAAGCCTGTGGCAGCGCGTATCGTGTAGAAAGTCAGCAGTGCCAGTACAAGCGACAACAGTTTCAGGTGCCAGTTATCGGCCTGAACGTTCTTTAGCCATGGCAAGATCCTATTCCGCACGCAATCTCTCCTGTTCTTTCAGTTTTTCCGATTTTGCGATTCCGCGTGGAGTGAGATCGAGGCGCTTTCGAAAACGCTTCCATACCGTTTCAACGGCATTCTCTTTCAACAAGACTTCAGATAGAAAACTCTTCAATTGATCCTGACTCATGCCTTGAATGAGTTTGCCTCTGTGACAGCATGATATCGCCCCGGTTTCCTCGGACACGACAATCACCGCCGCGTCGCTGTCTTCGCTCATGCCGAGCGCGGCACGATGTCTTGTTCCAAGATTCTTGCTCAACTCGGTTTCCTCGGAGAGTGGGAAAAGGCAGCCGGCGGCCATGATTTTGTCGCCCTGGATGACAACGCCTCCATCATGAAGCAAATTCCTCGGGAAAAAGATGCTCGACAGAAGTTCCGGGGTGATTTGTGCTTCCAGTCTCACGCCGGTTTCCTGGATCGCACGTGTTCCAATGTCGCGTTCAATCGCAATCAAGGCGCCGGTCCGCTGGTGGGCCAGCGTGGTAACGGCCTCTACTACATTCTCTATCACGCTGTGCACCTCCGCCGACACGCCGAAAGAGGGGTGTTTCCCCAGTTCCGCGAGTGCACGCCTGATCTCCGGCTGGAAAATTATGACTAGGGCTATGGCCAGATATATTGAAATGTTTCGCAATATCCAACTCAGGACGTCCAGATTCGCCACTTGTGTCAGGCCTGTAAGCACCGCCAGCATAATCGCCAGTCCGATGAGCATCTGGGCGCCGCGCGTGCCCCGGAAGAAAAGAAAAATGTAATAATAGGCGATCCAGAGAACGAGTACCTGGGCCAGTCCGCTGAAACCGAACGATTCAAAACTGCTCCACACAGGCACAACTATTCCTTTCTTTCTTGAAGCGCCGTCGCCACCCGCAGCGCATCGGAGGATTCCTTCACATCATGAACCCGCATTATGTGGGCTCCGTTCAGCGCGCAGTACACCATGGCTCCCAGGCTGCCGGCCAGACGCTCCTCGATGCCACCGCCTGTCAGCTTGCCGAGGAAACTTTTCCGGGACAGTCCCAAGACCACGGGCCTGTCGCAGATCGCAAGAGCTTCCAGATTCGCAAGCAGTTGCAGATTGTGATCAACAGTCTTGCCGAATCCGATGCCTGGATCCACGGTCATGTTTTCCAGTGCAAGTCCTTTCGACATAAGATACTCGATTCGGCGTTTGAGATACGCGCTGACTTCTAAAACCACGTTCGCGTATCGCGGATCTTTTTGCATATTCCGTGGCGTTCCCAGCATATGCATGAGAACTATCCCCGCTCCTGTGCTGCGGGCCACATCGGCGATGAGTGGATCATGTCCGAGCGCCGAAACATCGTTAATGATTCTGGCTCCGGCTTTAATCGCTTCGCGCGCGACCACAGCCTTCATGGTGTCAACCGAAATAGTGGCGCCAGTCTCGCTGAGTTCCTTGATGACTGGAACGGTTCTCTCCAATTCTTCGTCTTCCGTGATCTCCGCCGCGCCCGGTCTGGTTGATTCTCCTCCCACATCGATGATATCCGCGCCTTCTTCGAGCATTTTCCTGCCATGCGACACGGCGCTTTTCCTGTCCGCAAACTTGCCGCCGTCCGAGAACGAATCGGGCGTAACGTTAAGTATGCCCATGATTAAAGGGCGCTGGCCAACAGTCAATAAACGGTCGCAGCACTTCCATTGAAAAATCTTCTTGTTCTTCATTCTTCAATGTTCAAGCGGATAGAGGAACAACAGGGGGCTGCTGTTTCGCATCCTTCAATTGCTGCGCCTTCAATGCCTCCTCCTGCTCCAGCTTTTTGTCGATCTCGTTGCGTTCTTCCGCCGGCAGTACTCTGCCAAACTCCACGATCTCTTCGACATCGCGTCCATCGAGAGTTTCGTGTTCGAGGAGTTCGTTCGCTATTGTGTTCAGCTTGTCGCGGTTGGCCGTGATGAGGTCCGTGGCGCGCTGGTGGCTTTCTTTCAGGAGTCGGCTGACTTCGGCATCAATCTTTCTTGCGGTCTCGTCGCTGTAATCCTGACTGCGGACAATATCCCTGCCGAGGAACATAAGGTCCTGTCCTTCGCCGAAGGTTTGCGGACCAAGCGTATCGCTCATGCCCCAATTGCATACCATCAATCGCGCGAGCCGCGTCGCCTCCTTGAGATCGGAGCTTGCGCCGGAAGTGATGTCCGTGAAGACGAGTTCTTCGGCGACACGACCTCCCATCATTACGGCAAGCATGCCAAGGAGTTTGATTCTTCCTTCCATGTGCCGGTCTTTTTCGGGGAGTTGCATTGTCGCACCAAGATATGCGACGCCTCTGGGAATGATCGTTATCTTGTGAATCGGCTCGCTTTCTTCGACCAACTGCATGACCATCGCGTGCCCCGCCTCGTGATAGGCTGTTACTTTCTTTTCCTTCTCGTCCAGCACGCGGGTACGGCGCTCTCGACCCCACTTGACTTTATCCCGCGCTTCTTCAATATCCTTCATCGTTACCGCTTCCTTGCCGTATTTCGCCGCAAGGAGCGCAGCCTCGTTCATCAGGTTCTCGAGGTCGGCCCCGGAGAAACCGGGCGTTCCACGGGCCGCGCGCCGCAGATCTACACCGGGCGCGAGCTTGATCCCTTTTGAATGAATCTTGAGAATCGCATCTCGACCGTCAATCGTTGGCAGATCAATGATAATCTGCCTGTCAAACCGGCCTGGACGCAGGAGAGCGCTGTCCAGTACATCCGGACGGTTGGTGGCCGCGAGGATGATGACGCCTTCCTGCGTCTCGAACCCGTCCATCTGCACGAGCAGGGCATTGAGTGTCTGTTCACGCTCGTCATGACCGCCGCCAATCCCGGTGAATCTGCTGCGACCGACAGCGTCAATCTCGTCAATGAAGATGATGCAAGGCGCGCTTTTCTTCCCCTGTTCAAACATGTCTCTTACGCGGGATGCGCCTACACCGACAAACATCTCGACAAAATCTGAACCGCTGATACTGAAGAATGGCACATTGGCCTCTCCGGCGATTGCCTTTGCCAGCAATGTCTTGCCAGTGCCGGGTGGGCCCATGAGTAGAACGCCTTTCGGTATGCGACCGCCAAGTTTCTGAAATCTCTTTGGATCCTTCAGAAACTCTATGATCTCCTGGACTTCTTCTTTTGCTTCGTCAATGCCCGCAACGTTCTCGAACGTCACCTTGTTCGTGTCTCGATTCAGCATGCGTGCCCGACTCTTGCCGAAACTCAAAGCTCCGTGGCCGGCGGATTGAATCTGCCTCATAAAGAGATAATACAGGATTCCGAAGAGGAGAACAAAAGGCAGGATCCCGGTCAGGATTTGGAAAAGATATGGATTCTGAGGTGGAACGCTGAACTTGACACCGTTGGTCACCAGAAACTTCTCGAGTGGTTCGTCAGCCTTGACCAGGTACACCTTGAACTTGAAGGATTTGGCGTCCTCTCCGACTGCGCCGGCAGCGGGCAGGACATCTCCGCGAACATATTCGAGTCCGGACGCTTCCCTGAGAATTTCGCACTCCTTGATTCGTCCGCCCTGAACGAACTGTACGAAGTCTGGATTATAGGTGATCTCTTTATAGGCTTCCTGCCTGATCGTCCAGAAGTGGAACAATATCAGCAGCGCCACTACGAATGCGCCCCACACGAGAACGCCGCGCATAGCCGTAGGTTGCAGCTGATTGGGCTTGTTCTGGGGTGGACGCCCCGGTGTTCCCGAACGATTCTCTTCTTGTGCCATTTTTGACTATTCCTCTTTCAAATAAAGTGTGCAAACACATCAATTCAATCGCGAGTACCAGCAATCATGTGAATACTATAGCCGCATGGCCGACCGGGTCAATCCGTTTCACTGGAATTGGCGTTTTGATTCTTCTGGATGGGTAACAAGATGACTCGAATGCTGAAATAAAAGCTGAGAAGGACGGCGACACGCCGTCCCTCCCAACGAATAGCATTTCCTCCCGAATAACGCTCTATCAAACTTGATTTCCATCTGCAAAACGTCCTATCCTCGTAGCACATCGGGATAAAACGCTATTCGTTAGGCGGAAATGTAGGGGATGAAGATGGACAGGAAAGATACTTACCGAGTTGGGATTCGCCTGCTCGGCATCTACTTCGCGGCGCAGTCTCTTGTCGGTTTCGGCTATGCATTCAGTGCGTACTGGTCGGCCGCCATGCTGACCACAGCCTCAACGTCGACGGAGTCTGCCGTGGCGACGTTGAAATCCCCGCCAGCCACCCTCGGATACCCCATCGCTTGCGGAGTGGCGGCTTTGATTCTCCTGACAAAGGTGCGAGCAATCGTCAACGAATTTGAACTGTCAGACGGAGAAACGAACGGGCAACCATAGGCTGTGGATAGCTTCGGACCGTACGGGCCGAAGCTATCCACAGCCGAGACGTTTGAAATGAAGACAGGATAATGAATAACGCATGTCCAAAATGTCACGGTGAAAGAGTTGTGGATGGCCGGTGCTTCGATCAACTTCAACGATGGCATTCAGGAATGGTCTTTAGACCAAAAGGATTGAAGTTCTTTCATTTCTTCAGAATTGATTTGCCGGTTTCGCATGGCGAGGATTTTATGGGTTGTCTTGACTGCGGTTTGCTCTGGTCGTCAGTGGATGGTCAAAAGCTGGAACGCTTGTTGGCAAAACACGGAACGCGAAACTCCAAAGTAGCACTGAAAATCAAAGAATGAAGGCGAACAACGGCGCCCATGTTGGCCCCGCAAACCCCGGCAACATAATGCTGGACGTTCCTGAAGCTTCTCTTCCTTATTGCGGATCGGGGCTGGCTATGCAAAATTACCGGTCAATATGAATACAAAGAAATTTCGCTATAGCCGGTCGGATTTCAAGCCGCTTCCTGTCAAGCTGGAGCATATGGATATTAATCTCAACTTTCTGGATGGCAAGGTTGAGGGATCCAACACGCTGAGGATCACGGCGCGCAAAGCGTTGGATAGCGTCGTGCTTGATGCGCGTGATATTGAGATTCGTTCAATCGAGTGGGTGGGGAAGCAACCCAGCAAGCTGGAATATGATCATCGGAGCGACAAGGCTCAGCTGGTCGTGAAGTTTCCCAAAGCCATCGCGGCCGGTGAAACATTTTCGATTCGCTGTTCGGCGGTTTGTGTGCCAACGGACAACATTCTCGATGGAATCTACAAGGACACTACGCCACAGGGTTGTCCGCAGCAATACATGTCGCAGTGTCAGCAATGGGGATTTCAGCGCATACTTCCGGTCTTCGACGACTGCACGGCGAAATGCACAATGGTCACAACCATTGAAGCCGACGCGCGCTACACGCATCTGATTTCGAATGGCAACGTCTGTCGGAAAACCAATCTTGACGGCAAGCCGGTGTTGAAGCCCGGCGATCCAACCCGCAAGATCGTCACTTACGAGAACAGCATCCCGATGGCGCCGTATCTTTTTCTCGCATGCGTCGGCACATGGGATGTGCTGGAAGATGAGATCGTGTATCCGTCGGGCAGGCGGGTGAAACTCGAATATCTTGTTCCGCCCGGCAGAACTCTCGGCGTTGTTGTCCCCATGAGAATACTGAAGGAATCCGCGCTCTGGCAGGGGAAGACGCAGGAGTACGAATATCAGCGCGAGGTCTACCGCACAATTTGCATGGAGAAATCAAATTTCGGCGGCATGGAGAATGTCGGCAACACCACAATTGTCACCGATGCTGCGCTGGTGGACGAGTTCACAAGTGACCGTCGTCTCGAATACGCATATGCTGTGATAGTCCACGAATTCGAGCACAACCAGTGTGGAAGCGATGTCACGATGGAAACGCCTTTCGACATGTGGCTCAACGAGGCTTTTACCGTTGATGTCGAGCGGCAGTTCATGATGAGCCAGTTTGATTCCGATGGAGTGCGTCTGGATGAGATTGACTCAATGCGCGCGCCGGTAAACGGGCCGCTGGCGACGGAGGATGGCGGCCATCTGGGCAATATCGTGAGGGACGGTTTCAACGATCCGGATGAACTTGTCGACGGCGTAACTTACGTCAAGGCTGCCGAAGTGATCCGGATGTTGAGGTTGATTGTCGGACCGGAAACTTTTCGCAACGCGAAGAATCTCTATTTCAAACGGCATACCGGCGGAAACGCGAATACCGACCAGTTCCTGACGAGTTTCGAGGCGGCAAGCGGACGAGATTTATCGCAGTTCAAGCGGGAATGGCTCTACACAATTGGCTATCCAAGGATTGAAGCGACGCATAATTACGACAATAAACAACGCAAGCTGTTCGTGTCGTTGACCCAATCGCGAATGGGTAAGGGTGGCCTGTTTCATGTTCCTTTCGAGATGGCGGCAGTGGACAAGAAAGGCCTGGACATTACAAAAACAAAGACGATTGCCGAGATCACGGGGGAAAGGCTGGAACTGGTTTTCGATGATGTCTCCGAACCGGCATTTCTGTCACTGAATCGCGATTGCTCTTTCTACGGCTCGTTTGCCGACAAGTCGTCTACACGGAAGCAGTTGCACGATCAAATCGCGCTGGATCCGAATAAATTCAATCGAGTTGAAGCAATGCGGCGATTAACCGATGAGGAACGGATCAAGCTAGTGAGTGATCCGCTGGCCGAGGTCGGCAGCGAGTGGCTGGATGCTTACGGCATGATCGTTGCGGACAAGGCTCTATCGCCCGGTTTGAAAGCGTGTTTGCTGCGAATTGACGAGCAATCGCTGGACCGGAGTTTCATGATCTTCTATCGTGAGCGCTACAATGCCAGGATCAAGATGCTTAAGCTAGTTGCGGAGCGACATCTTGCCAACATCGTCAAAGTGTTTGGAGCTGTTGATACTTATGCTGCAGTCGTCAATCCTAAGGATGGCATTGAAGACCGCGAACTCAAAGCAGTTCTGCTTCGCACGTTGATCGAGGCAAATACAGCGGAAGTCCACAAACTTGCGTCTGACCATTTTCATCGGGCATGGAACATAACCGACAAAATGGCGGCGCTCAGTTGCATCAACCTCAGCGAACATCCTGACCGCAGGAATCTTCTCGCCGAAGGCTATGAGCTATGGAAAGACCATTTGAGCGCTTACAGCAGCTATCTCCAGATCGTGGGATGCGGCACTCACGATGACGTGTTCGACATGATCGCCGAAGAGGAGCGCCATCCTTCGTTCAGGATCGAACATCCGACCCACAGCAGGGCACTCTATCTGCCGATGTCCGGAAACAACAAGATGCTGTGGACGGACAGAGGCATTGATTGGGTTGCCGGGAAGGTCATGGTTCTTGCGAAGATCAATGAGAATACAGCAATCCGGCTGCTAGCGTGTTTTCAACAGGCCCACAACCTCGCGGACGATCTCAGGCCGAAAGTCCTGACGGCACTCGAAACCATGCACCGAGGTGTGAATGAGACCGCATCGCCATCCGTTGCAGGCCGGATCAACGCCTATCTGGAAGGCAAGAGCTAGTCGTCATCGTCATCTTCGATGTATTCTAATGAATAATAGGTTACTTTCAGGGCCAGCACGGCAAGGAATGAAAGGAAGGCTGTGGCCATCTCTTCGCCGTTGTCAATTTTGATACCCAATCCGAAAAGCGAGAAAATAAACCAGCCGAATACGATGCTCAAAATAGCATCGAACGCTCCATGTTTCAGGAACAGTGGAAATAGGAATATACTTCTAATCAGCCAGGTCACAAAATCTGCAGCAACAGCACCCGCGATAAATGGAATGATGAGCTCATTCATTGTGCTGCCTTTGACGCCGAGGATGGTGGCGAGTCCCGTGTACGTCATGGCCCTTATGATTGAGATTATGGTGCGTAAAGTCATTCTCTGAATAGTTGCACATGCCCACGACAAGCGTCAACGTGTTACAGCTGAATTTTGAGAAATCTTAAGTTTTTGCTTTTCTTTTGGGGTGCCGGTGGTAAAACGCGAACTTAGTTACGGTATGAATAGGTCAGCAAAGAAAGGAACAACGATGGAAGCGAATAAACGCAATGAAAACGTTGCGGTCTCACCTTCCGACGAACCCCCCCCGGCGAATTGCTGTAAACCAAGTCAATTTGCCCAAGCGCAGAAGTCCGATAGCGATGTCCAAACGATGAAATCATCTCCATCATGGAACGATTGGAGGTGGCAAATGCAGAACAGAGTCAGGTCAGTTTCAGAATTGATCAGTCTTTTCCCTGAACTTCGCGGTCGACCGGAACTTGAAAAGGTCGCGGCAAAATATCCCCTGGCAATAACGCCATTTTATGCTTCTTTGATACATCACGCCGACATGTCAGATCCAATATTCCAGATGTGTGTTCCGCAGATGGAAGAGATGTTCGATCCGCCGTTCCTTCACGCCGATCCGCTTGAGGAAGAAGTTGACATGCCTGTGCCCGGGCTCATCCATCGCTATCCTGACAGGGCGCTTGTGATGGCGACCACCATGTGCTCGATGTATTGCAGGCACTGCACAAGAAAACGTGTAGCCGGTACAAGGGAAGATTCAATATCGGCGGAGCATTTGAAGGATATTGTGACCTATCTCGGCGCCAATCCGGGGATCACAGATGTGATTATTTCCGGCGGAGATCCGTTTACGCTTTCAATGGACGTGCTGGAGAGAATCATTTCAGCCATTCGCGGCGTGCCAAGTGTGGAGATTATACGGATCGGCACGCGCACGCCCGTGGTAATGCCGCAGCGGATCACCGCTGAGCTCACATCAATGCTCGGACGATATCACCCAATATGGGTGAATACGCACTTCAATCATCCTCGGGAACTCACTCCCGAGGCTGCGGAAGCATGCGCAAGGCTCGTGAATGCCGGCATTCCCATGGGAAATCAAACTGTGTTACTGCGCGGTGTGAACGACAACCCGCGAACCATGGAAGAACTCTGTCGCGGGCTCGTTCGCATGAGAGTCCGGCCGTATTATCTGTTCCAATGCGATCTTGTGCGAGGCATCGAACATTTCAGGACCCCGATCAGCCGGGGGTTGGAAATAATGGAATATCTGCGCGGCCGGCTTAGCGGTCTGGCGATCCCAAACTACGTAGTTGATGCGCCACGCGGCGGCGGCAAGATTCCGCTGCTTCCGAACTACATCGTTTCGGTAAGTCCGACGCATACTGTCCTGCGAAACTGCGAAGGGATGATGGTAAATTATCCGGAGCCAGGCGCATGCGTTGAGAAGTCCGATTCGTCAGCTTCCGCCGGCGGCGTTTGGGAATTGTCGTCAGGGAAGAAATCCAGCATCGTCCCGGCAGAAAGCAGCCGCCTTCTGAGGCGCGCAAAGAAATCGGCGGCGGAAGGCACAGCGAAATGTGCGATTCCAGAAGAACCCTAACGTCTTGACGGTGTGTTTATGAGTCAGTGAATCAAGCTGTCATGGTAGGCAGCAGTCAGATGTTGAAATCATGACCTTGTCAATCGGCCTAGTTTACGATCTGCGTAAGGATTATCTCGCTCAAGGTTACAGCGAAGATGCTGTGGCCGAATTCGACTCTGAAGATACTATAAACGAGATTGACCGCGCTATTGTTTCGCTCGGCCATAGAACGGACAGGATTGGAAATGCGCTAGCTCTGTGTTCCCGTCTTGTCGCCGGAGAGAAATGGGATCTAGTCTTCAACGTTGCGGAGGGAATCAACGGCCGTTCGCGCGAAGCACAGGTTCCTGCCATCCTCGAGCTCTACGGCATTGCATACACATTTTCTGATCCGCTTGTATGCGCTTTGACCCTTGACAAAGCCATGTCGAAACGCGTGCTCATGGCAGCCGGCCTGGCTACGCCTGGATTCGCCGTTGTCGCCACGTTTGCCGATCTTGAAAGTGTGAATCTCGGCTTCCCGTTGTTTGCAAAACCCATCGCCGAGGGCACCGGCAAGGGGATTGACACGGATTCCAAGGTGGATTCGTCCGTCGCTTTGCGCCGCGTTTGTGCAAGGCTTCTGGAGAAACATTCGCAGCCAGTCCTTGTTGAAGAGTTTTTGCCGGGTCGCGAATTCACAGTAGGCATCCTTGGTGCCGGATGCGATGCGCGTGTAATCGGTACAATGGAAATCTCGATCCCCGACAGATCGCTGAAGGCCGTCTATTCCTTCAAGACCAAGGAATTGTGTGAAAGTCTCGTCGTGTACTCATCGCCACCGCGCGACAAGTTGCGTGTTGACGTCGAGAAACTGGCGCTGGAAAGCTATCGTGCGCTCGAATGCCGCGATGCGGGCAGGGTTGATATAAGGCTCGACAGCGGCGGCAAACCAAGCTTCATGGAGGTCAATCCTCTGCCCGGCCTGCATCCGACTCATTCCGACCTTCCCATGATCGCCACCCGGGAAGGAATTCCTTACAACGATCTCATCGCCTCAATCATTGAAAGCGCGATGAAGAGACGATGATCGTTGAATAGAAGTTCTTCTATTGACCGTCTTGCATGATACGTATACTATATTGCAAACAATACGTAAGAAGGATGTGCATATGGCAATGACAAAGCTTACACTTAGCGTAGAAGCAGACTTGATTGCGGATGCAAAGCGGCTGGCTTCCTCAGGTCGAACAAGCATCTCAGGGATGTTCTCCAGGTTCCTGCGATCAATCGAACGGATCAAGCTGGACGAATCTACCCAGATAGGACCGCTCACGCATCAGGCAACAGGTCTTCTTAACTTGCCCAGCAATCGGTCCGATCAGAAACTCCTGGAAGACGCATTGTCCGACCGGCATGGGATCAGGCGATGAAAGTCCTCGTTGACACGAATTTGCTTCTGGACGTGCTGGCGAAGAGGGAGCCATTCTATAAAGCTGCAGCTAATTTGTGGTCTTTGGCCGAAACGCGCGAGATACGTGCCTTCATTTCCTCAGTCAGCTTCAACAACATTTACTACATTGTGCGAAAAGCGGAGAACAAAGCTCGGGCCGACAAGGCCATCCGCATCTTGCGGGACGTATTCGAACCGGTTGCGCCAGACAGCCAGATCATTAATCAAGCAATAGACATGGGTTTGGATGATTTTGAGGACGCAATCCAGTTCTGTTCCGCCATCAGGATCAAGGCGGTTTGTCTCGTTACGCGCGATCCAGGCGGATTTCCGAAGTCTGGTCTGTCCATCCTGTCACCAGAGGAATTCCACGTCATGTGGCGGACTCGCAAGTCGTAAATAGTCTTCTTGCGGAATGAACGGCATCGGTTCGTGTGATATGAGAATGTGAAAGTGAAGATGTGAGGCTAATCAAGCGAGGAGATGATTCAATGAAGAAGCAATTGCGAGCGCTCATTGCGATTATATTTCTCGGTTTGACGGTGCACCTCCAGTGGGCAGCGGGCGATTTAACTCCGGAAAACAAACAGGAAAGTGCCGTGCGTGCTTATGCCGAAAGAACATGGTGTCCGCCGGGGACTTCAGGGCGCGATCTTATTATCAGTTTAGGATATCCCAGAGTGTTCCGATTAGCGAATCATGCCATATCCAATTGTCTTCCCGGACGCGCTGTCTTTCAGATCGAAATGGTTGACACGAATAGCGCCTTGATTCAGCTGGCGCCAATAAGGTATGCGATAACTGCGGAGATGGACACATGCAGACCGTTTCGACCGATGACGAGGCGACAAGCGTGTTGTCTAAAAGCATCTTGTCGAAGACAATGAGAATAACTGCGATTGAAGATATCATTGACATGCTTGAGGCTTTCTGTGTTTTGAGGAGTTACGAGATTCGATACAATAATGTCATTAAATCTGAAGCCGAGTTAGCCCATACTACGGAATCTAAGTTGGCGGAATACTGTGCGGATCGCGGTGGCCTCTATTTTGAAAAGCCAGCCAGTATCCAATGGGGATTGCGCATCACCAAGCAGAGATACAGTTGGGAATGCGATCTCATAGTGGTTCAGGTTGAAGTCGTCTCTCAACCAACAGTAATTTATCATATCAACATTGAGGACAATGGAGTAATGAATGTGACGGGGATGCAGAGAATATTCTCTTTAGCTTCGGGTTTTCAGTAGCGGCCCACTCCTGCGTGGTTTTGCGTTATGAGCAAGTTTGAACCCAATGAGCAAGTCGTTGTTCACCTTCAGAAGACTTTGTACGTACGATTGCAATTCGATTCATGTAGGAAAGCTGGTAGTGTCCATTCATGATCAACAACGGGACAGTCTTGATACTTTTCAATACGCCAGATGGCAGCACCTCTGCGTTTGCGGAAAGCGAGATTGGAGTCATGGAACAGGTGCGCGCCGTCGCGGACGCCTTGAAGACTCTAGGAATGTCTTATCGTGAAATCAGATTGAAGAGTCTCAGGGAATTGCCGTTTGCACTCTCTCGAAACGCGTCTCAGCTCGCCATCAATCTTGTGGAAGGTTTTCCTGGAGCTCCAGCGGACGCATTCCTTGTTCCAGCCGTTTGTCGCGCTCTAGGCATTGAGGTCACTGGTAACGATACGCCTTGTCTTGCGCTTTCGACTGACAAGACGAGGACGAAGGCGATTCTTTCAGCTGCAGGGATTAGGTGTCCAGCCGGAGCAGCGGTCCAAGTTGGACAGGAAATCAGCCTGATGCAGTTGCCCGGCGGATTATGCATAGTCAAGCCGGCAGCAGCTGACGCAAGCGAAGGCATTGATGCGCATTCCATAATTGATTCGTCCGACCCGAAATTAGGCGAACTGGTGCGGGAGATTCACGAGAAATTCAAGCAGCCTGCAATCGTTGAAGAAATGATCGGCCAGCGTGAAATCAATGTCTCGCTTCTGCAAATGGGCGATTCGGTGAAAGTACTGCCGCTCGCCGAGATCGATTTCTCGGCATTTGGCAAGAACAAGCCGCGCATAGTCGGATATGCGGCAAAGTGGAAGAAAGATTCGTTCGAATACTCGAATACTCGGCGCACGTTCCATTCCGATCTCCCGGAGTCGCTGCGGCAACGCATAAGCGAGATGGCGCTGGTGGCATGGCGGACCTTGGGCTGTCGCGACTATGTGCGTGTCGATTTCAGGCTGACAGAACAGAACGAGCCTGTCGTTCTTGAAGTAAACGCTAATCCAGATATATCGCCGGATGCGGGTTTTGCCGCGGCATTGCAAGAGGCAGGAATTTCGTACAGCAATTTTGTCAAAACTCTTCTCGACAATGCCCTCAGCAGGGCCGATGGTGCGAGCGATGTGTTGGATCAACACGAAAACGCCGCCGGGCTGAAATCAGACATTGTTGAACCTGTTGCAGAACTCTATCGTCAGACGGTCGCAAAGGATTGCGACCCTCCAAAATATCGGGAAACCAAGCGTTTTGAGTTGGATGGAGGGCGGCAATCCTTTGCCGCCGCGACTTTTGCAAGCGGTCCTGTCCAATCGGTCATCCGTCGCGCTGTTGGTAATGACCGCGAAGCCGTCCTTGCGCTGCTCAATCAACCCGAGTTCTTCCGTCCCGACGAACTGGAAATCGCAAGGGAAGTGTTCGACGATGCTGTGAAAGGCGGAGAACATGGGCATTATCAATCGTTCGTGATAGAGGCGCAAGGACAGGTCGGTGGCTGGATTTGTTACGGGCCAACTCCTTGTGCGCTTGGAACATTCGATATCTACTGGATCGCGGTTGCGGCGAAGCTGCAGGGCAGGGGGCTGGGCAAGGAGCTTATGGGCTTTGTAGAGAGAATGATACGTGTGCGCGGGGGCCGTTTGGCTGTGATTGAGACATCGGGACGGTCCGCTTACGATTCCACGAGAAACTTCTACGAGCGGCTCGGTTATAGTGAATCCGCCCGTCTGAAGGATTTTTATTCTCCGGGCGACGACAAGGTCGTTTCGATAAAGACGCTATGACTGGTTCTTGGGCTGCGCTGACTTGATAAGGCTGGGCCAGTAGTTGCGGGTGTAGATATAGATGGATAAAAGTGTCATGAGCACGCCCAGAGCTTCATAGCAATACAGCAAGTTCAGCGGAACAAATTGGAAGCGGCATCCTTCGACATGATAAATCGTGCATATCAGCGGAAAATTAAGGATTGTCCTCAGTTTGCCTGCCCAGTTAGCCCCGCCGCTCACGTTGTACATGGAGCCAATTGACCGCAGGAAAGTGACCCACTGATCGCGTATGAGAAACAGCAGTGTCATTACCAGTAATACAACAGCGTGTTGCTCGTGGTCATTCTTGGCGGCCAGGAAGACCAACAGGGGCAGTGTTACCAGATAGTAAAACTTATCCATGAGTGGATCGGCATGTTCGCCGAAGCCGGTCACTACATCGAATCTTCGTGCGAAGTAGCCGTCGAACATGTCGGTGACGGCGGAAGTTATCAGGGAGCCAAGAGCCAACGAAAAGAGCCATGTCTCGTAATGCCATGCATTCACCAACGCCGCCACAAAGAATAGCAGTACAAGCGGAAACCTGACAAACGTCAGGAATGTGACAAAGTACAATCTCGATCTCGTACTGCTGTTCATGCCCGAATCGCGATTAGACGCCCACCTGGTACCGGACAAATCGCTTGATTGTGATCGTATCGCTGATTTGTTTGCCTTTGGCCTCAAGAAGCTGTGTTATGGATTGCTTCTGCTCCTTGACGAACAGCTGATCCATCAGGCAAACGTCCGAATAGAACTTCTTCAGCTTGCCATCAACAATCTTGTCCACGATGTTCGCAGGCTTTCCTGTAACCTGCTTGGCGTATATCTCTCGCTCGGAAGCAATGACATCGGAGGGTATCTCTTTTGAAGTCAGCCATTTCGGGCTAGATGCCGCGATTTGGAGCGTCAGGTCTTTCGCCAATTCTTCAAACGCCTCATTCTTGACCGTCTCGGCTTTTGTGCAACCGACTTCGATTAACGTGCCGACTTTGCCTCCTAGATGTATGTAAGAGGCAATTTTGCCGGCCCCGTCCAGCGTGTATCTGATGTTCCTGCGCACAACGATGTTTTCGCCGATCGCGGCGACCTTGGCGCTGACATCGGATTTCACCTCGTCGGCAAGATTTCCATCCGTTGCACAGGCTTTCTTTGCCAGTTCGGCGACAAAAGTCTGGAAGTCAGGATTTCTAGCGACAAAATCGGTCTCGCAGTTGACCTCAACGAGTGAGCCGGTCCTGCCATCGCCAGTGATGGACGAGGCTATAAGTCCTTGATTCGCAGTACGTGATGCTTTCTTTGCGGCAACCGCCATGCCTCGCTCGCGAAGCACCTTGGTTGCTTTTGCCATGTCGCCGCCGGCCTCGGTGAGGGCGCGTTTGCATTCCATCATGCTGACGTTTGTGGCGTCGCGTAATTCCTTGACCATCTCAGCGCTAATTTCTGTCATGAATCAATCTCCACGGGCTTGTTATTACGCTTTTTGTTCTGGTTCTTTCTTTTCCGCATGGGTGGCATGCGCTTTTGCCGGTTCTCCGGCGGCTCCATCCTCATTCCTGGCATCGCCATCTTTTGGTGCAGGCTTCGCAGTTTTTGCGGATCGTGCAGGCTTTTTCTCGCCGACAGCTTTATCCTTGTCTGTCTCCACGGTTTCCGGAGTTGTGTCCTTGGCGGCACGTTTTTTAGCCGCTGCTTTTTCCGCCTTTTCTTCCTTGGCCCTTTCGGCAGCTTTCCTGGAGGCTTCTTCCGCAGCGGCTCTTTCGGCCTCTCTCTTCTTTGCCAACTCGGCTGCGTACTGTGCATACTCCGCTGCCGCTTGCTTGACCGTGGCGGCAATCGCGTTCGTGATAAGCTTGATGGCTCGAATCGAGTCGTCATTACCAGGTATTGGACAGTTAATAGGGTCCGGATCGCAGTTTGTGTCAACTATGGCGATCACTGGAATATGCAGTCTGTTGGCCTCGGCTACGGCTATCGCCTCGCGCTGGATATCCACGACGAAAAGCGCGCCAGGCAGGTTCGACATGTTCATAATGCCGGTCAGATTGCGTTGAAGCTTTTCCAATTCATTGCGGAGTCTGGAAGCTTCCTTCTTGTGCATGGACGCGAAACCATCGCCTTTGACTATGGCTTCGACTTCGCGCATGTGCTTGATGCTCTTGCGAATGGTCGTGGCATTGGTCAGTGTGCCGCCGAGCCAGCGGGTTGTAACGTAAGGCTGTCCGCAGGCAGTGGCCGCTTCGAGTATGACCTGCTGAGCCTGTTTTTTCGTACCGACAAAGAGTAGACTCTTGCCGGACGCTACGAGGTCATGTACAAAGTTCTGAGCTTCCTTGAGCTTCACGAGACTTTTCGTCAGGTCTATGATGTGAATCCCATTGCGCTTGTCGAAAATGTAGCGCTTCATCTTGGGGTTCCAGCGTTTGGTTTGATGACCGAAGTGCAAACCCGCGTCAAGCAGGTCCTTGATGTTGATCTCCGCAGTTACAACAGTATCCGTATCTGCCACAATAACCTCCTTCATTTCATAAGACACCCGTTCGTGATGCCACGAATCGTTGTGCCCAGTAATAATCCGCTTTGGTCTTCCCCCGTGTGGCTGGGGAAGACGCTCGCTTCCGTTCCCGTTTTACGCCGCAAGGGCGCGCAGGGAACCCAACAAAAGCTTCGCACGATAACAGGAATCATCCGATACGCAAGCTTGAAAACAGAGATTTTTTACGCCAGTTACGATTTTCCACTTCTACTTAAGCCAGACTTTGGCGCGGTAAAAGCGTTGGGCGTAAGGGGCGATGTTGGTGTAGATGATGGTCTGGCCGGAAGCGGCAATGTTGGTGTAGTTCTGAAGGCCAATCCAGCCGTTGGATAACAACAGATTGGTTGAGTACTCCAAAAGATAGTACCTGGTCAGACCGGGGCAATAGTTCGAATCGGCAAGCAAAGCGGGGAAACGCACATCCACACTGCCGTTGGTCTGACCAATCAGCAGCGTGAAGCGGCTGTTCGCGTTTGTCGGATCAGTGCCGGCGATGTATTCGTCGAGATTGTGCATGCCGTCGTGATCCCAGTCGTTCGTGGCGCCGCCGTTGACGGCGTTGGTGCTGTTGAAATAATGAAGCTTCCAATTATCTGGAATGCCATCCCCGGAACCCGCAGACGCTGATGGAACCACAAAAAGCGTAATGCTCTGGGCGGGAACATCTGTAGTGATTACTTTACCGCTCAGAGACACATTGGCGAGATGTTGGATTGCGGTTGCCGAAGTCAATTGCCAGACTTGACCTGTGGCGGCCGTATTGAAATTTGTAAGATTGATTTTGATAGTAGCGATATCGGAAAGCATCTTGTTGATGACCATAATGGTCATGGCGCCGTCGGATGAGCGTGTTGCGGCAAACGACGATACGCAGTCCGCGCTGATGCTTGCGGTGGACAGAATGCTCATGTCACCGAAAGTTGAATTTGCGCCATCGTAGTTGCGGAATATTTTTATCGCCAGGTAGGTTGGAGTGTTGGATGCCGGAGTGGTCCATCGGGTGGCGATGTCCAGTCCTTCCCGACCGAAAATGCCGAGAATATCAGCTTGAGCAGTTGCGCCGTTGATATAACCTTCCGCGCCCCAGTTGTATTCCGTGATGGCGATCTTCGTGCCGGGGTAATATGTGTTCACCCAATTCTTCATACGCGGGATGAGTTCGACCTGCGTATTGATCCATGTCTCGTCAACGTAATTGGAGTCCCACAACGAACGTGTTGAGCGATTGCGGAGCAATTGCATTGAAGTGGATACGTCGTTGCCAAACTCGCCGCCCTGCGGATAGATGTGCAGGCTGAAGACATCCAGCAGGCGCTGGCCTGTGATGTTGTTCGTCTGGCGCAGTTGATCGAGCAGCCATGGCATGTAATCCATTCCGCCATGCGCGTTTCTGTCTGGTGAACTCCAGCCGTGAGACGGGCCGTACCATTGATCGTAACCGCTGAGCAGGTATCCGCTCCAGCCCCATTCCTCCGGGCCTACGACGATCGCGTTGGATTCAACAGCTTTGATTTTGCCGGCAAAATCAATCATCTTGTTTCTGATTTCCTCCATCGTAGCACCTACCGGGTGTACGTCACTGTGAGTGCCGTGCCAGATGCTGTGCTCGTTATCGAGTATGTAGTATTTCACTCCGCCGTTCGCCGCCGCACCCCATCTGTTGGTCAGGTGTCTCACCCAATTCTGTTGAAAAGTTGAATCGGTTAGAACACTGGCGTCGTTCGGATCGTTATTCGTGATGTTTTGTCCCGTGCTCTGTAGCGCGCCGTTGCCGGCGTCGGGGCACCACTGCGAATCGCTTCCGGTCTGCGGCCCATACTTGAAGATCGAGTAGCTCCATAGTTTATTACGGCCCGGCGCTAGATTTGCGACCCAGCCGATCATCGGGATTGTCAGGAGCGGTTCGGCGCCTCCGGTCTTGCTGTTAGAAATAAAGGAATCGGCGCTGGCGCCCGGCGTCGGACTGCCGTCGTCAATGCTCTCAAAATACCAGTCTGCGGCATGGTTTGACGCATTGGTCTGCCAATTGTAACGGGTTGTGCTGTTGCCGCCGGAGCGATTGAGCGGACAGTTGAGATCCAACAAGTCGGTTGAGCTGGCGAAGGCAACGCCATAGATGCGAGGATCAATCGCATGCTGGTTTGCCTGGGCGTTGACAGTAATTGTTACGTTCGAATTGCCCGCTACAGCCCTACCGGAAAAGGCAACAACAAGCGCGATCATAAGGAGCGAGCATTGGAATAACATCTTGATCTTCACAGCCTTCGGCTACTGGCGTCAGTTGCCTTTCGTAAATACGATGTCGCCCAACTTGACGCCGATTTCCTCGGCGACCATGTCGCATTTGACTTTCAGCAGGAAGTAGAGATTCTCATGTCTGTCATGACAAGTTTCGAAATTGCCGTGACCTTTGCATAGAATAGCATCGGCGGTTGCAAATGCTTTCTTGAACTCCGTTGATGTGTTTGGCCAGTTGACCCCGATATCGTTCGAGCCGGTGGTAATCACTTTGACGAGTTTTGTCATGCCAGTTTCTTTTGCGTCTCGCATTACCGCGTCATTGATTATCGGTGCGGACTTGACCGCAAAGATGACTTCAACGCCCATCGGCAGGATTTGTTCGATCAGGAGTTTGTCGAACACTATTTCGCCGGCGTTGTCTCCGATATAGAGGAGTGTTTTGCCGCGTTTGAGTTCCTTCCGGAATATCCTGGTGGAATCAACTGCGAATTTCTGTTTCATGATGCTTAGGACGTCGCGTTCGATGTCGAATTTATGGCCGATGCCGAGATCAATGATGTTTCCAGCAACGGCAACATGTAAGGCCGAGTATAACGGATCGGACGATTTCTCGATCGACTTCTTCAACTCTGGTGCGAGTCGCATTGCAATACGATTGCTTTCTCTTTTCGCCAGTCGGTACGGATCTTTATTGCAGGTAATCTCAGCAGCAAGATCGTAAACGGGTTGCGAAAGCCTGGCCGGAGTCTGGTTGAGTGACAGTCCTGGCACAAGCTTTGCAGCCTGCTTCACAATCTTCAGATGGATCGCCGGATCGTTAGAGGCCATTCTTGCTGTGTTCAGCGCCTGCCGCATCATACAAACTATGCAATCTGGTTTCGCTTTCATGAATTCACATCTATCCGGATCGGCAGAGGAGTGCAATCAGGAAAACTTGACTTGCGCAATCCGTAGGAGTATTTGCGCAATAGAGCTTGTCAATCGAGCCTTGACACGACGGGATTCGATCGAGGCTCCGAAACGTGGGGACATACGATGAAAGAAATGAAAGTGAGAATGAAGTTGTCGACCAAGGACGCTTTTTCAAGCGTGGCATTCTGGCAACTCATGTCTTTTGTGCTGTTGTTGTGCTTTGTCTGGGCGAGCGAGATAATTGACCTTCCAAGATTCATGTTCGACGCGGAATCCACTCCTTTCAGTTTCTATCGTGTCTGTGTGCTGTCGGCGGCAATCATAACGGCGGGTATTGTCACGGTAGGGCACACATATGAGAGACAGAGAGCTGTGATCGGCCGGATGCTGATGACGTGCGTCTATTGCCATAGAGTAATGCACGATGATGGGAGCTGGGAACACGTTGAGGAATTCTTCGTTCGCAACTATCCTATGGAAGTCGATCATGGCGCATGTCCGGCTTGCGAGCATATGCTGGAAACTGTGGGCGGGAAGAAGCCCGCTTGATGGTGACAGATACTGATAACAATATCTGGTCTTTCTCTTTTGCCGGACGATGGTTTCACTTGTCCTTCACAATGACCTGACGCCAGTCCGAAAAGCCATGTTATCTCTAAAACGATGCGCAGTCTGATTTTTCTGTTCGACTTTGTGGGCTTAATGTCGGATAGTAAGGCGCTCTTTTTTTAAATGATCACGAAAGAATGAAATGGCGGGACTGAAATGGGCAAGCTGGTAAAAATTGAGGGTGGCGTAACGGCACCGCAGGGATTCACCGCTTCCGGTGTCCATGCCGGAATAAAGGGGAAAGGCACAAAGCTCGACCTCGCCATGATCGTGTCTTTGCAGGATGCTGCAATCGCCGGAACTTTCACAACCAACAAGATCCAAGGCTCACATGTCAAGCTGTGCAGGCAGAGAATTGCGGGACGAAAGGCGCGCGCGATAGTTGTCAACAGCGGCTGCGCCAACGCCTGCACTGGCCCACAGGGACTGGTTGACGCAGAACTCATGGCTTTGTGCGCAGCAAAAGAGCTTGGTATCGACGAGAAGGTCGTCTTCGTATGCTCCACTGGCACAATCGGAATTCCTCTGCCGATGGACAGAATTGATGCAGGTATAAAGGCGGCTGTGCTCTCCCTTTCGGAAACCGGCGGGCAGACCGCAGCAAAAGCGATAATGACCACTGACACCGTTGATAAGCAGTATGCTGTGGAATTGACGATTGACGGTCGCATCGTGAGGATCGGCGGCATGGCGAAGGGCGCCGGCATGATAGAGCCTAACATGGCGACGATGCTGGCGTTTCTGACAACGGACGCCGCAGTGGAATCCAGGGCTCTCCAGAAATGCCTTTCTACGGCTGTGGGGAAGAGTTTCAACAGGGTAACCATCGACGGCGACCAAAGTTGCAATGACACGGTGCTTTTTATGGCCAATGGCACGGCTGGCAATGGCGCGCTTAACGAAAACCATCCGGATTGGAAAACGTTTACCGATGCGGTTGAAGATGTTGCCAGAGAACTGGCTGTGAAGATAGCCAAGGATGGCGAGGGTGCTACGAAATTCGTCACCGTCACAGTCAAAAGTGCAGCCTCGGACGACGGTGCGCACAAAGCAGCGCGCGCAGTGGCCAATTCTCTGCTTGTGAAAACATCATGGTTCGGCGGCGATCCCAATTGGGGGCGCGTGATCGATGCCGTGGGCTATTCAGGCGCGGATGTGAAGGAAGAGCTGATTGATATCAGCTATGATGGATTGCTTGCAGTAAAAGGAGGCCGTGCCAATCCTGACGTGTCCATAAAGGATTTGGAAGAAGTCATTGCACGAAAAAGCTTCGTCTTGGACATAGAACTGCATCTGGGCAAAGGCAGCGACGTCGTATACACCTGCGACTGCAGCGAAGAATATGTAAAGATCAATTCTGAATACATGACTTGAGACGCCGTACATCACCGTAGAAGAAAGAACCATGCAAAAATTCATCGAGAAAGCTGAAGTCTTGATTGAGGCGCTGCCCTATATGCAACGCTTCAGGGGGGAAATCATCGTAGTCAAGTTCGGCGGAAGCGCGATGGAAAACAAATCGAACACGGAGAAAGTCCTCGCCGATATCACGTTCATGGAGTGCGTTGACATGCTGCCTGTCGTTGTGCATGGGGGCGGCAAAGCGATATCCAGGGCAATGAAGGCAAAGGGGATTGAGGCGAAATTTGTCAAGGGATTGCGTGTAACATGCGAGAAGACCATTCAAGTTGTTCATGAAGTGATGAACAAAGAAATTAATCCGGAAATCGTGTCGGCGCTTTGCAGGATGGGTGCCCGGGCCGAAGCGCTTTACGGGGAGGAAATTTTCACTGTCATCAAGAAGGAAGAAATGGACATTCAGACTGGGGACAGGATAGATTTCGGGTTTGTCGGTGAGCCGCACGGCGTTGACACCGGTCCGATAAGGAAGCTTCTGAATGATGAGATTATTCCTGTTATCACTCCGATCGGAAGGGGGCCGGACGGCAAATTATACAATATTAATGCCGACTCCGCCGCGGCTGCGGTGGCAAAAGCATTGAAGGCCAGGAAACTGGCGTTTCTATCTGATGTTCCGGGATTGCTCAGGGATCAGGACGATCCTGGATCAATCATGGCGACGCTGAAAGTTGGAGAAGTTGAAGAGTTGATTTCGAGAGGAGTCATTGACGGCGGAATGCTTCCAAAAGTTCAGAGCGGGGTTGACGCCTTGCACGCCGGTGTGAGAAAGGTCCACATAATTGATGGGCGGATGCCTCATTCGTTATTGCTGGAGATTTTGACTGACAAAGGAGTAGGCACGGAGATCGTTAGCGATGAGTAAAAAAGAAGACATTATTGGATTGTACGAAAAATTTGTGATGCACACGTATGCCCAGAGTCTTGTTCTGGTGAAGGGCAAGGGAACGAAAGTCTGGGATTCCGAAGGCAAGGTATATCTGGATTTCATGGCTGGAATCTCCGTTTGCAACGTGGGGCATTGCCATCCGCACGTTGTTGATGTAATTCGGAACCAAGCTGGAACGCTCGTGCATGTTTCCAACATTTTCTTTAACGAGAATCAGGCAAAGCTGGCCGAAAAGCTCTCCGGCATGGCTCTTCACGGGAAGGTGTTCTTCTGCAATTCCGGCGCTGAGGCCAATGAGGGATTGATTAAACTTGCCAGACTCTGGGGACACGACAAGGGCAAGTATCAGGTCATTACCATGAAGAACTCGTTCCACGGGCGAACGCTGGCAACAGCCGCGGCGACGGGGCAGGACAAGATACAGAAGGGCTTTGAGCCAATGCCGGATGGCTTCTCTCTTTATGCCGAATACAACAATCTCGATTCGGTGGCCGCGTTAATAACCGACAAAACTGTTGCAGTGCTCGTTGAGGCGGTTCAGGGCGAAGGCGGAGTTATTCCTGCAACGAACGAATTCATGAAAGGCCTGCGGAAACTGTGTGACGACAAGGATTTGCTGATGCTTTGCGATGAAGTCCAGTGCGGCATGGGGCGGACCGGTCATTGGTGCGCTTTTCAGGCATCAGGCGTTGAACCAGATGCATTCTCGCTGGCGAAATCGCTGGGCAACGGATATCCGATCGGTGCGATCGTCAGCAACAAGAAGCTTGCGGATGTATTCCAGCCTGGCAAACATGCCAGTACGTTTGGCGGCACGCCGCTGGCGTGCGCGGCTGCACTTGCCACGCTCGATGTCATCCAGATGGAAGGGCTTGTCACCAAGGCCAGACGCGCAGGTGACCTCTTCAAGGAAGGGCTCGAATCGTTCGTTGAGAAATACGAGCATGTCAAAGAAGTTCGCGGAAAAGGTTTGATGCTGGGAATGGTACTCGATCAGCCGGCGAAACCATTGGTCGAAAAACTGACAGACATGGGGCTTCTCACTTTGACGGCTGGCGATAATGTTGTGCGTTTCCTGCCTCCGCTGAATGTTAGCGATAACGAACTCGAAGAAGCGCTCGATATACTGAACGATTGCCTCGCCGAAATGCACGGGATTCAGATACAGGAAGAGGAGCAGGTCGAAGCCGCTCCTGCCGCGGAGTAAATCGAATGACGATAGAGGACTTGAAGAACGAGAAAGTCGGCATTTGCGTTTCCGGCGGGCTCGACAGCAAGACCGTGACGAGAAAGCTCGCCGATCTCGGCGTTGACGTAATGTGCTTCACCGCCGACCTCGGTCAGCCCGATGAAAAGAACATCAAAGATGTAGCGAAACGGATGGCGCCCTGCGGGGCGCACACCGTCATCGTTGACCTCAAGAACGAGATGGCCGAAGCCTGCTTTGAAATGATCAAGGCGCAGGCCATGTACGATGGCGGATACTGGAACTCGACCGGTATCGCTCGTGCCGTAACCGTCAAAGGACTGTTGCCTGTGATGAAGAAGCACGGCTGCACAGTCCTCGCACATGGCGCGACGGGCAGGGGGAATGATCAGGTCAGGTTCGAACGCTACACCAACGCATTAGCCCCGGAAATGAATGTTTATGCTCCGTGGCGCGATGCGGCCATGCTCAAGGAATTCCCCGGCAGGACTGAAATGGTGGAATATCTCCGAAAGCAGGGAATACAGGCGTTTGTCGGCGGCCAAAAGAGGTATTCGACAGACGCCAATCTGGCCGGCATCTCGTACGAGGCGCTTGATCTTGAGAGCATAGAAACGCCAATGACTATAGTGGAGCCGCAAATGGGCATCTGGCCAGGTAAAGCGCCGGACAAGATCGAAAAGTTCACGGTTCGCTTCAAGAATGGATATGCAGTCGAAATAAATGGCAGGAAAGTTTCGACGCTGACGGCGATGCAAATGGCCAACAAGATCGGCGGTCGCAACGGTATCGGGATCAAAAATGCGCTTGAGAACCGGATAATTGGTACGAAGAGCAGGGGAGTTTACGAGGCGCCGGGCATGGAACTTCTGGCGCATTGCCTCCAGCAGCTCTACCACGCCACGATGGACCGAACCTGCACGGAACTCTTTAAATCGCTGTCGAGACTGATCGCATGGCAGGTTTATGGCGCGCGATATTTCGATCCGGCAACAACCGCCGCTTTTGCCGCGGTGGATGTTATGGCGAAATACGCGAGTGGAGTTGTGAGTGTTGGGCTTTACAAAGGCAATATCTACTTCAACGGTTTGAGAGATTGCGCGGCGTCGCTGTACAACGAGGCCGACTCCTCAATGGAAGCCAGCAAAGGGCTTAATCCTCGAAGTTCGCAAGGTTATGTCGAAGTTCAGAGCGTCGAGGCTAAATCGCTTGCCAAGGCGGGCCAGATCAGGAAGCGATAGAGGTCAGTGTTCAGTGTTTAGTGTTCGGTCGTCAGAAATCAGAAATCGGAAATCAGAAATCCCTGCGGCAGGGAAATTCCCGGTTGTAATGTCCATCGCCGGCTCTGACAGCGGCGGCGGGGCAGGCATACAAGCCGATCTCAAGACATTCGCAAATCTCCGGGTTGTTGGCACAACAGCTATTACCTGCATTACCGCCCAGAATCCCGACGAAGTGGCTGGCATTGAGCCGATTTCGCCACGAATGGTTGCTCTTCAAATCAGGACGGTCTGTGAATTCTTTCCTGTCGCGGCTGCAAAGACGGGAATGCTTTTCTCCGCGCCAATAATCACAGCCGTCGCGAAGGAGTTGAGAACGCAGAAACTGAAGAATCTGATAGTTGATCCGGTCATGGTGGCAACATCAGGGGCGAGGCTTCTCAAGCAAGATGCAATGAAAGCGCTTTGTTCGGAATTGCTACCTCTGGCCACTGTCATAACTCCTAATCTCGATGAATCTCAGCTTCTCTGGGGATGTCCGATTCGCTCAGTCGAAGATATGCAGGTAGCGGCCCGCGCAATTGGCGAGAGATTCGGCGCGGCATGTGTCGTCAAAGGCGGGCATTTGGGAAAAGTGTTCAGTGTTCAGCGTTCAGTGTTCAGAGAGAAGAGGTCTCAAGTAGGCGAGCAGGGTTCGGAGATCAATCGGCAATCGGCAATCAACAATCGACAATCTGTGACAGATGTTCTGTACGATGGAAAGGCGACCAAACTTTTCTCATTGCCGCGCGTAACTGGCGTAAAGACTCATGGCACCGGCTGCATGTTTTCCGCGGCACTGACCGCTTTTCTCGCCTGCGGCGAGAAGTTGCCGACTGCGGTGAATCACGCCAAGCATTTCGTAGCATCCAAACTGAAATGCCACAAGGTCAGTGGGAATCTCTGAACTTCTGAAGCTTGCGCTGATACTCATCTGACGGATAGCAGATATCAGCTTGATCATAGCGGTTGGTTGAGTAATTGAAGTTGCCATGGTCATCCTTTTGATCCGGGCCGACGCTGTAAACAGTCCAGACGCCGTTCGAAACACGATAGCTCATATTCGAATTCTCTGTAAACGGATCATTAGGGATGTCGGGCAGATAGCTTGGAACCAGAACCTGCAGGTTGTCCGGAATTTCCCCATTGTGATCCTTTCTGTAAAGCTGAACTGCCAAATGTATTCTTGTCGTCCGGAGTTCCGTGTTGGCTCTCAAGAAGCGATTGTATGCAGAAGGGGAAAGTGCCGGAATTGTTAAGCGAGCGATTATGCGACCTCGTGGATCGTTGAAGAATGTTATTGCGCTCTTGTACTGAAAAAATGTCACGATCTCTTTCCCAAAGCGTGAGGTGCAGTTCGGATTGCTCTCAATGTCAATTATCCGAGAATAAATATCGTCAATATGATTGCTTGTGATTGAAACTGAACTCCCCATCCTCTCTGGGAAGGCTGATCTTATAATATTGTCAAGACGTTTGTACCAGATGACAGGCTTTTTCTTCTCACCGGTAAAGATATAGAATGCGGATGCTCCTTCCTGATAGACTTTCGGTATGAAGTCCTGGACGACTAAACGTTCATACCGCAGAGATTCTGAAAAGGGCTCCATGTCATTGTCAGTGCTTTCGAGAAGGGGCAGCAATTGGCGGGATTCAGTTATTGGTATTCCAGTCGTTAACGCGATCCGTCTAATGCTTTCGCAGCAAATGCCGATGTCAGCGTACATCAGGACTTGATTTAGCAATGGCCCGCCACGGCTGACATGGGCATTGGCAATTAGAACGGTTCTCCATGATTTGAAAGCTTCCAGCCAGTCATTTGTAGACGCCGTCGCTTCAGCGTTAAAACACAATGTTCTGGAAAGCGCCCGAAGCGGCTGGAGGTAAGTCAAAGGTGTTTCAAATGAGACACAGGTAGCCACCTGACAGGTGTCCACCAATGAAGCTTTCTGGAGGAGGCTGATGTTGGTGGAGTTCAATTCAAACCATGCCGATAGATTGGTGTAGCTTCCTTCAACTAATCCGGTCTGCTCAAAGTTTGTCCAGTCGGCTGCCGGGAATCCTGTTGTGATATTATGGACTTGGCGGATGAAGTAGAAAGCGTTGTCAGGCTTGACGTCACAGCCTCGCAGTGGTGGACGCAACGGATCAAGCCGTACGTTCGACAATCGCGCCGGCCATGGTGCACACTTTGTTGCCGCCCACGGAAGAATTACGTGAATAGTTATTAGCGCAAACATCACAAAAAGAAGTATTGCGATTCTCGTTTTCCATCCGATTCTCACTTGGCTAGGGTCGCACAGCGGGGCGGCGCGATCAAGCCAGAAGGGTAAATAGCGCTGCTGGTTATCCGCATGGCAACCAGCAGCGCCGGCAAGTTCTACTTGATCTTGTTCTCTTTGCGGCGTTTTTCGATTATCGTTTCTGCGAGGGCGAGCGGGACTGCTTCGTAACGCTCGAATTGCATGCTGAAGTTTCCGCGCCCTTGTGTGACTGTGCGGATTTGACCTGCATAGCCGAACATTTCGCTCAGCGGCACCATTGCCTGGATTATTTTGTATCCACCCTTGTTCTCTATGGTTTCGATTCGTCCGCGGCGCTGGCAGATTGAGCCTGTCGCAGGGCCCATAAAGTCCTCAGGAACCACAACTTCCACCGACATCACTGGTTCAAGAAGTTCAGGATTAGTCTTGATGAATAATTCCTTGAAACCTGCGCGACCAGCTTCCTGAAATGCGAAGTCACTGGAGTCAACATCATGGAACGTTCCGTCATAAAGTGTCACACGCATGTCAACTACAGGATAGCCGGCATACGAGCCAGAGCGCATGGCCTTGATGACGCCTTTCTCGACGGACGGTATGAACTGCGTAGGGATTCTTCCGCCAACCACGTCGTTGACGAATTCAAATCCGCCGCCCACATTCAGAGGTTCAAGCCGCAGCCGGACATCGGCATACTGCCCTCGTCCGCCTGACTGCTTGATGTGCTTGTACTGACCTTCAACCGATCCTGTGCCGGTCTCGCGATAGGCAACTTCCGGTCGTCCGACTTGCGCTGCCACGTTAAATTCGCGCTTGAGCCTGTCAACAATGATTTCAAGATGAAGTTCGCCCATGCCCGAAATGATGGTTTCCTTTGTCTCGTCATCGAAGCTGACGGTAAAGGTTGGATCTTCATCGGCCAGTCGGTGAAGCGCTTCGCCGAGCTTCTCGTTATCAGCTGTGCTGTCAGGAGCAATGCTGATCGAGACAACTGGGGCAGGGAATTCAATGGCATCCAGTCGAATCGGATGGTCCTCAGAGCAAAGCGTGTCGCCGGTCTTCGTTTCTGTGAGGCCGGGCACCGCAACGATGTCGCCGGTAAAGGCTTCGTCAATCGTCTCCTGGCGGTTTGCGTGCATACGCAGGAGCCGGCCCATTCTTTGAGTCTTCTCCCTCGTGCTGTTCAGGACGGATTGGCCGGACTTCACGGAACCCGAATAGATTCTAATGTAAGTGAGTTTGCCCATGTGTTTGTCGGCCATAATTTTGAACGCGAGCGCCGAAAAGGGAGCGTCATCGGATGGCGGTCTCTTGTTGGCCTCTGCCTCTCTGGCACATATCACAGCAGGCACGTCGAGTGGCGAAGGCAGGCAACTCACAACGCCGTCAAGCACATGTTGAACGCCTTTGTTCTTGAATGCCGAACCGCAGTAAGCTGGAACGACGCGCCTTGCAATCGTAGCCTTGCGCAGTATTGTGAGAATTTCCGCCTGAGTCAGCTCGCCAGTTTCGAGGAACTTCTCGAGGAGTCCGTCGTCCTGTTCGGCGCATTTTTCCACAAGATTGGCGCGCCATTTCCTGGCCTCCTCAAGTTTATCGGCTGGAATGTCTTCTTCGTGATATTTTTGTCCCTGAGAATCATCATCGTAAAAAACGGCTTTCATCGCCATCAGGTCGATGATGCCCCGAAAGTTCTCTTCCTTGCCTATCGGAATTACGACCGGCACAATATTTGCACCAAGGTCCCTCTGGATCTCTCCTATAACGGCAAAAAAATCGGCGCCGACACGATCCATTTTATTGACGAACGCTATCTTCGGCACATTGTACTTCTCGCTTTGCTGCCACACTTTTTCGGATTGTGGCTCAACGCCACCGACCGCGCAGAAGAGCGCTATCGCGCCGTCGAGCACCCGCAGGCTGCGTTCGACTTCGACTGTGAAGTCAACATGGCCGGGAGTGTCAATCAACGATATTTGATGGTCCTTCCACGTGAAACTCGTTGCAGCGGATGTTATGGTTATGCCTCTTTCGCGCTCCTGTGGCATCCAGTCGAGAACGGTTGCTCCGTCATGGACTTCGCCAATTTTGTGGGTCTTACCGGCATAGAAGAGGATTCGCTCGCTGCAGGTTGTTTTACCGGCGTCAATGTGAGCCATGATGCCGATGTTTCTAATTCTCGATAATGGTACTGTCCTTGGCATTTCTATTATTGCTCCTTCTGTTTGTGAAAAGCGGGTAACTATGGCAAACGCGCCAGAGGAATGCAAGAATTACACGACAGATTTAGAAAATAAGAACGTGGGGGGTATCTGATATGCTACGGCGGAGTTCCGCTGAGAAGCCCCGCCCTTTGGGCGGGTAGCTTCACTTTTGAATTGAAACGTTGATCGGAGTTTTGTTAGCCTCTAAGCGATATGAGATTACGAACATTGTTTGGTTTATGTCTGGTAATTCTGCTTGGCGCATCATGCAGGATGCAGGATGTGCGAACAATTGAGATTTACGTCCCCGATATGAAGAACCAGTCCTGCGCTGATATTGTTGCAAAGGCGGTGGCAGCCATTCAGGGAGTCCAGCCAGACAAGACTGTCATGGATATGGAGCACCGTACAGTCACTGTCACCTACGAAAGTCTGGTGCTTTCCTTGAAAAATATAGAATTTGCGATTGCGGATGTTGGTTTTACCGCGAACAAAGTACCCGCAAACGAAGAGGCAAGAAAGAAGCTGCCACCGGATTGCTTCTCCGATAAGGTAGCGCCATCTCAATTTATTTCGTCATCGCTCAGTACTCAGGACCAGATTAAAATCAACTTGGCGCCGTGATAGTTTTAGACTGTCCTTAACGACAGAAGGCGCCGAAACCTGTTTCTTTTATGAATCGCCGATGGTCTGATGAACGCACTGATTGATCAGTTTCTCGACCATGTATCCCTTGAACGGGGCTTGAGCGGAAACACTCGCAAAGCCTACATGGCGGATTTGAAGGCCTTTTCGCGTTTTTCGGAAGGGCGCGAGGTTCGTTCCTTCAACGATGTCACCCGCAAACATGTGCTCGATTTCCTTATGGCCGAAAAAGAGCGGGGGCTTAGTGTCAACTCGATATCGAGGCGCTTGGTCGCATTGCGTGTATTCTTTGCGTTTCTTCAGAGGGAAGGCATGCTGGATCGTAATGTTGTTGAGGTCATGGATTCCCCAAAACTCTGGAAAGTGCTTCCAGGCGTTCTTTCCATGAAGGAAGTGGACAGATTGCTGGAAGCGCCGGCGGGCAACGATCGGATCTCTATTCGCGACAACGCCATGCTGGAATTGTTCTACGCGTCCGGGTTGAGAGTCTCTGAAGTCGCCGAGCTCAAGCTGGAAGATATTCATTTTGACTCAGGCTATTTGCGTTGCATGGGGAAGGGGAGCAAGGTGCGGGTAGTGCCGTTTGGCGAGAAGTCCAGAGCAAAACTCCAGAGATACATGAATGATGCCCGTCCGGATTTTGCGAAGGAAAAGGTTGATCCACAGGTGTTTTTGACATATCGAGGCAGGAAGTTTTCCCGGAAGGGGATATGGAAGCTGATAAAGGCCTACGCAAAAAGGGCCGGAATCGAGAAGAATGTGTCGCCTCACACATTGCGTCATTCTTTTGCCAGTCATTTGCTTGCAAACGGTGCGCCTTTGCGGGTGATCCAGGAAATGCTGGGTCATGCTGATATTGCCACAACCCAGATTTATACTCACGTTGATCAGGGACGATTAAGAGCGATTCACGCCCAGTATCATCCCCGCGCATAAATGGAGAATGAAACATGATGGGTTATACCAGAAGTCCGTACAGGGAGCTGGAAAAGGCGATTGGATATAAATTCCGTAAGCGCAAGCTACTCGAAGCCGCGTTGATGCACCGTTCGTTCAGGTTCGAGAACGATGACATAACAACCGACAATCAGCGGCTGGAGTTTCTCGGTGACGCAATCCTCGGCTTCGTGATAGCCGCTCATTTGTACGAGAAGTTCGACGACAAGGATGAGGGCTTCCTTACGAGCCTGCGAAGTCAGACAACCAGCGGCAAGGTCCTGGCTGAGGTGGCTGCTGAAGCGCAACTCGGCAAATTTCTAAAGATGGGCAGGGGTGAGGAGCAGTCCGGCGGTAGGGAACGCCCGTCAAATCTGGCCGATGGGCTTGAAGCTCTCATCGCCGCCGCATATTTTGACGGCGGCTTGAAGGCCCTCCAGAAGATATTCAAAAAACTGTTTATCCCAAGAATAGAGAGTCTTACCGGCGATGTGTGGGCCGATAATCCGAAGGGGCGGCTGCAGGAATATGCTCAGCGGAAATGGAAGACCGGTCCTCGCTATCGTTTTGTCGAGAAACACGGACCGCCTCATGCCGCAGTTTTCACTGTGGCCGTGGATTTACCAGGCGGCACTTGCGGGATTGGAACCGGAAGCAGCAAGCGTGAAGCCGAAACTCATGCCGCAATGCAAGCTCTGTGCAAACTAAACGTCGTTCCGGACACCGGAAAACCGGAAGGCACTCTTGACGTGTGACTGGGTGCGGCATTAATCAAGCCTCGGTCTCGAGCAGGTGACGGATGGGTGGATCCCAATTTGCGGGAAATGAACATGCCTGCCATCTCCACAGATCTACTTTGCATAATAATGCCTGTAAGGTTGATGTAGAATTGGAACACTCCCGTCACAACACAACTTCATACAATGCGCGGGAAAATTGCAAACAAGCGCCTTGAAGTTTGACAACGCGCAATCTTTCCCATACTTTCACGCGCTGACAGTGGGCCGTTAGCTCAGTTGGTAGAGCAGTACACTTTTAATGTACGGGTCGGCGGTTCGAACCCGCCACGGCTCACCAGTTCTCCGAAGTGGATTCATTATTCCAATGACGATCAGAAGAAGATGCCGTCAGATAGCAGAGTTGTTTCTGGTTTACCTTGGTCTTGCATTCATACCGCTGCTTCCAAGAAAGATGGCAGTTTGCCTTGCACGGCTGCTCGGTAGAGCAGCATTCATATTCGCTGCACAACTTCGTGGCATAGCATTGGCCAATCTTGATGCCACGTTTGGATCAGATCTCTCGCAGGCGGACAAAGAGAAGATTGCAATCGAATCGTTCAGAACTTTTGCGCTGGTGCTGACAGACTTGTTCTGGTTCGCGTTGAACGGGAAAAGGAGAATCGCCGCAAATCTCACATTCGATGCGTCATACGATTACTACTTCAAGACAAGTCCGGTCATAGTGGTTGCCGGGCATATCGGAAACTGGGAGGTTCTTGGGCAGGCTATGGCACTCCGTGGCGCGCCAACGTTAAGTGTGGCTGCGCCGCTCGACAATCCATATGTGGATCGAATCCTCACTTATCTCCGGAAAACATCCGGGCAGAAGGTCGTCTTCAAAGAGGGCGCAGTCAAGATGCTCTTGAGAACTCTCTACGACGGAGCTAGAGTGGGGCTGATTTTGGATCAGAACACGCTTCCGGAGGACGGCGGCGAGTTCGTCGCTCTGTTTGGGCTGCCGGTGCCGATGTCGAAAGCTGCTACGACTCTCTCCGAGCGAACCAACGCTCAGATCGTGTTGGTGTATGCTGTGCAGGATGGAGATAACAGGTACATGGCCTATGCGCATCCAGTTGAACCATCATCCGGCAGGACAATGACGCAGACTATTGCCGATGCGATGGAGGTTGTCATAAGGAAACACCCAGGCCAGTGGCTCTGGATGTACAAACGATGGAAATATATTCCGTCCGGACATTCAGGCGCTGGTTTTCCATTTTATGCACGGAGAGTTGATGGTGGAGGAGCAAAGGATGTCTGATAGCAAGTAGAGCCGACTTTATGTAGGCTGTAGCCGGGATAAACCCGGCTCTACCAGAAAAACTCAAAGCGCGACTACTTTTTGACAAACATTACGAAACAGGAGGAACCAGAAAATGAAAATTGGAATCATCGGTGGTAGCGGAGTATATGATCTCGAGGGACTGAAAAACGTCGTGCGCAAGAAGCTGAAGACACCATTTGGATCGCCATCTGACGAGTATGTCTGCGGCAAGTTTGGCGGTGTTGATGTTTATTTCCTGCCGCGCCATGGGAAAGGGCACAGTATACTTCCTTCGGAGATCAATCATCGCGCAAATATCTACGGTTTCAAAATGCTAGGCGTCGAACGCATACTTTCGATCAGCGCAGTCGGAAGCCTTAAACAGAAACTTCGCCCTCGGGATATAGTACTGCCGGATCAATACTTTGACCGGACAAAGAAGTCGCTTGAACATACGTTCTTCGGAAAGGGGATCGTAGCTCACCTTGCATTCGCCGAACCGACATGTGCCGAGCTCAGGAAGCTGATCGGGGTGAGCGCGCGGAAGGTGATCGCCAATGACAAGACGCATAAGAATTTGCGTGTAAACGAAGGTGGAATCTATGTAAGTATGGAAGGGCCGGCTTTCTCAACAAAGGCGGAATCCCACGCATACCGGCAACTCGACTTTGACATCATTGGGATGACAAGCATTGGCGAAGCCAAGCTATGCAGGGAAGCTGAGATATGCTACCAGGCAATGGCAATGGTGACTGACTACGATTGCTGGCATGAGAACGAGGAATCCGTAACGCTCGAGATGGTAATAGGCAACCTAGTCGCCAACACGAAGCTTGCGAAGGAGATTCTGAAGGAATTGATCCCACGGCTTGCCGGAGAAAGAAAGTGCTGTTGTGGTGATGCATTGCGAAATGCCATCGTCACACGCAAGGAGATCATCCCGCGCGCGACTAAAACTGCTTTGAAGGCGATTATTTCAAAGTATATCTGATGGCATATGTCGCTAAGCTCCACGCTGCTTGATCTCGTGTATCCGCGCTCCTGCGCCGGCTGCGGAGGGAAAATCAAGGAAGAAGCTGGGCATATCTGTTGGGATTGTTTTGCGGAGATGAGAGTTATTGATGAGCCTTTCTGCACGATCTGCGGCGACCCGATTCATGGCAAGGTCGAACACAAGTATGCCTGCGGGTGGTGCTTGGATCATCGTCCTCACTTTGATCTTGCGCGCTCGGTGGTGATGTATCGCGGCGTTGCGCAAGCTGCGATTCAGGCGTTGAAGTACGCCAATATGACTTGCCTGACAACGGATCTTGTCTCTCTTCTGAGCGCAGGCGTGAGATCGAACTATTTGACCGAGCGGCTTGATGCAGTGACCTTCGTGCCATTGTATGGACGCAGGGAACGGGAGCGGACTTACAATCAGGCGAAGCTGCTGGCAAAAGGAGTGGCGGATGAGTTCGGATTGCCGCTCCTGCCGAAATCCCTGCGGCGGATCAAGCCGACGCCGACACAGACGAACTTGAGTGCAACGGAACGTCGCAAGAACGTGAATGGCGCATTCGCTGCTGAGGACGGCAAATGGCTGAAGGGACGAAATCTTCTGCTGGTTGACGACGTCATGACCACAGGAGCGACTGTTGATGAGGTGAGCCGAGTGCTCAAGAAAGCAGGAGCGGCTAAAGTTTTTGTCATAACGGTGGCGAGGGGATAGTTCATTCCGTCGGAATAGGGCACCTTCATGCTGAGATGTTCGCGGCTCGGCGGGGGGACGCCTCGCCCTAGATGACTAACGAAGGGTGGGGCGAACCGTCCTCGGTGACCCGTTTTGGATGTGGCCCAAATGATGTACGCTGGATGCTTGGAAGATACAGGAAAAAGACAATGTTAGAATCTAACAAACTCAGCGCATCGCTTGAACGGCTCTGTGCGAGGCAGAATCTTGGCATGAAGTTCGGGCTCGATGTCGAGCGGATGCTGCTTGATCGCATGGGCGCTCCTGAGCGCGCCTATGGCGTGATCCATGTGGCTGGCACAAACGGGAAGGGGTCGGTTTGCGCGATGCTGGATTCGATCCTTCGGGCGGCCGGTTTCAAGGTGGGGCTGTATACTTCACCGCACCTTCAGCGATTCAACGAACGAATTAGCGTGAATGGAGAGCAAATCACGGATGATGAACTCGGCGATATCTTCGAGAAGACAGAACCGCTCGTTGCCTTGGTGGCTGCGGAGACAGGCCGCGAACCGACATTCTTTGAATGCACAACGGCGATGGCATTTGAATATTTCCGCTCGCGAGGCATTCAGATAGCGGTGCTTGAAACGGGGTTGGGTGGACGGCTTGATGCAACGAACGTCGTGACGCCGCTGGTATCGGTGATAACGCGAATAAGCGTTGAACACACATCATACCTCGGCAAGGATATACGCGATATAGCGGGGGAAAAATGCGGCATAATCAAACCGCATAGGCCGGTGGTATGCGGGGCGACAGACGAACAGGCGCTGGCAATTGTCAGGCAGACCGCGAAAGAGAAACAATGTATTCTTGTCGAAGCCGACAAGAGTGTGACAGTCAGCGCCATTTCGTCAGAATTGGACTTTCAGAAATTGAGTGTCGAGACAAACAACGCATCCTATGGCACTATTCGGCTTCCGCTGGCAGGCAAACATCAAATTGAAAATCTGGCTACAACTATCGCTACGATAGACGTACTTAGCGCTATGTGCGGTATGAATGTGGAAGAAGCTGCTGTCAAGACCGGTGTCTCGAATGTAAACTGGCCGGGTCGCCTTCAGATGCTTTCTGTAAATCCCTTGGTGATTCTGGACGGGGCGCATAATCCAGGGGCAGGCGAAGCTCTGGCCTCCAGTATTCATCAGATCTGCAAAGACAAACCTGTCGGGCTTGTGGTAGGTATGTGCAGTGACAAGGATGCTGCAAACTTTCTAAAATCGTTCTCACGGATTGTGACCAATTTATGGGCGGTGCCGATACGGAGCGAAAGGTGCATGGCCACGTCTCAAATTGCGGCAATTGGAGCCGGCATGGGTTGGAATGTCAAAGAATCGCAGTTGCCGTCCGCTCTCGCCGAAGCTGAGCGATGGGCCGTTGAGAAAGGCGGAGTCGTTTGCATTTGTGGATCGCTTTTCATGGTTGGAGAAGTTCTTGGAATGAAGCGCTGAAAGGAGCATTGGAGTAATGAGCAAGTTAATGCCGATCGAGTTGATAGCAAGAGGGGTGTGTATTGCGGATGGCAAGCTTCTGATGTGCCACACAAAGGGGGCGCGTAACACGTATCTCCCCGGCGGCCATATCGAGTGTCACGAATCGGCAAAAGAATCCTTGTGCAGGGAGATCAAGGAAGAACTTGGCAAGAAAGCCATAACGGGACGCTTCCTTGGAGCAGTCGAACACACCTTCAAAAGGCATGGCAAACGTTACTGCGAGATCAATCTCCTGTTCGACCTCAAGATCAAGGGTATTGATCCATCGGAGAATCCTTGCTCCTGCGAGGACCATATAGAGTTCTGGTGGGAGCCCTTAAAGAAAATTGCTAGGTCCAAACTTGAGCCGTCGGTTTTACGTAAAGTGCTTATGACCTGGTTGGGCAATGATGGAGTGGAGGCTTGGGCCTCCACTTGGGATGAATAATTACTATTTGAACGTTACTGCCGCATCGTGATACAAGGAAGAGATCAGATAAGCCGGGATGGCGAAATGGCAGACGCACTGGACTCAAAATCCAGCGCCCGCAAGGGCATGAGGGTTCAACTCCCTCTTCCGGCACCATCAATGTTGAGACAACAACACGCGAAAACCAATGGTGTTTAGGCGGACTGTTGGAATGCTGAGACCGCGATAGGCGCATTTCAGAGAGTCAGAATCGGAGCTATCCCACGATGCTCCACGTAAAACCCGGCATTCGTGAGTCTTGTCATACCACTCGCTCGTCCATTCGCAAACATTTCCTCCTATCCCGTAAAGTCCCCAGGGATTTTTCCCGCTCTTTTCGACCGGGCAGGTTACCGGATAGCCGTCGTTGTAGTCGGCCATCTTGCCGGATGTCCCTGCACCCTCTTGCCCATGGTAATTGCCATAATTTGGCGGCCACTCATTGCCCCACGGATATCTCCTCATGTCTCCACATTGCGCAAATGTCAGCCATTCGCTCCCATCCGGCAACCGGCATTTGTACCCAGCGGGCAGTTTTGCCGTAAGGTTTATCCATTCGGCGAAGGCCACAGCGTCATTGTAGGAAACATTCACAACAGGCTGACGAGGCTCATCAAGGGGAAAGCCTTCAAATTCTCCGCTGTTGTGATCCGGCGCATATCTCCGAAATTCCTCATTTGTTACCTCATATTTCTCAACCCAACTCTTGATTGCCTCGATCCAGACAAACTCCAGATTAACGCCATCACCAAGCTCCAGCGCCATCTCTCGAACGGGTAATTGAATTGGAACTTGGGCAGGGACAGGTTGTTTGATCAGGCATCCAGTCATGCTCAAAAAAAGCGCCACGACAATAAGAGTCTGCGGCAAGCAAATCTTTATTCGTCTTTTCATTTGTCGGCCAAAAGTGAGCCATGCTGGAGTGGCGATGTCAAACGCTAATCCGAAACCGAAGGCGCAACACTCGTTGAGCCCATATTCTTGGGCAGTATAATGGGTGACAATAACAAACGAAACCCAATGAATTTGAGTCTAAGCGAAGGATCGTAGCCGAGGCGATACGAGCACTCCAGAACGTCCGCGCCTCCATCGCGCCATGACGCACCGCGAAGGACACGGCAAATGCTGTTGCTTTCATATGACTCGCTGGTCCATTGCCATACGTTTCCACCAATTCCATACAGTCCCCACTCATTCTTGCAGCTATCCTCGACACGGCAAGTCACGGGATGCCGGTCGTTGTAATCCTCGATTTTATCCCACAAGCCAGCGCCTTCCTGTCCGTGGTAGTTGCCGTATTTAGGTGGCCATTCGTCACCCCATGGATATTTTCGGCCATCCCCACACTGCGCAAATGTGAGCCATTCGTTGGTTCCGCCCGGAAGCCGGCATTTGTAGCCAATCGGCAACTTTGCAGTTCTATTAACCCAATCAGCAAATCTGACAGCATCGTTGAAGGAAACCTCGACTGCCGGCTGACTGGCCTCGTTTAGCGTGTGCCCGTCGTACTCTCCGCTATTGTGATCGTGTTTGAACCTCCTGTATTCCTCGTTCGTCACATCGTATTTACCGACCCACATTCTCAATGCCGGGACCCATACAAACGTCATCTTCACGTCCGCTCCAACATCAAGCGCCATCTCCCGCACAATGGTAAACGGCTGGAACGACCGGGAAAAATTGGAAACTTTATTTGTGTGGCTTTGAGCAGAAGCACCCATAGGTTCATCATTAACGCAACCGCTCATCACGACAAGAAGAGCCAGTAAAAAGAGATCCTTTGGCGCATAAGGTGTCATTCGTGTTTTCATTTTCTAATAGTGCACGATACTTGAGAGGCGTCAAACATTCAATCTATTAGGGCCTGCAATACGGAATTCAGATGCTCGACCAAAAAACCGCTTGATTGGCTGTGTTATTTCTGAGATGAAGAAATGCGCAAAGTGATGGAGGATTAGAGTGAGGATTCTTTCTGGAATACAACCGTCGGGCAAGTTGCACCTTGGCAACTATTTTGGGATGATGAAGCCAGCCCTTGAGCTTCAGCAAAAAGGCGAGACTTTTCTCTTTATAGCCAATTACCATGCGCTGACGACGGTAACCGACGGCAAGGTGTTGAAAGAGGCGACTACTGATGTCGCGCTGGATTTTCTGGCGTGCGGACTCGATCCAGAGAAGACTTGTTTCTTCAGACAAAGCGATGTGCCTGAAGTGACTGAGCTTTCGTGGTTGCTTTCCGTTGTCACGCCGATGGGACTTCTGGAACGATGCCATTCCTATAAGGATAAGGTGGCCAAGGGAATTGCGCCGAGTCACGGGCTATTCGCCTATCCGGTCCTGATGGCGGCAGATATTCTGGCGTACCAGTCTAATGTTGTCCCGGTTGGGAAAGACCAGAAGCAGCACGTCGAAGTGGCGCGCGATATCTCGATCAAGTTCAATAACCAGTACGGCAAGGCTGTCTTTACGATTCCGGAGCCGGCAATCAAAGATTCCGTGGCTGTTGTCCCTGGGATTGACGGACAGAAGATGTCGAAATCCTACAACAACCACATAGAACTGTTTGGATCAGAGAAGGAAACAAAGGCGAGGATCATGCGGATCGTAACCGACAGCAAAGGACTGAACGACCCGAAGGATCCAGACACGAGCACGATATTTGCTCTCTACAAACAGTTCGCTACAGATGAAGAACTGAAAACAATGGCCAGTCGTTTTCGTGCGCCAGGGTTTGGTTATGGCGACGGCAAGAAAGCATTGTTCGAAAAGATGTGGAGTTGTTTCGAGTCATTCAGGAAACGACGCGCCGACCTGCAGAACGATATGGCATACGTTGAAGCCGTGCTGCAAAAGGGCGCTGAGAAGGCCCGGATAGAAGCGGAGAAGACGCTGAAATCCGCTCGTGAGGTAATGGGGCTGGAATGAGAGTGAGGAAGAAAGAATATCCCATGTCCAATGCTCAATTCTCAATGTTAAAGTGGTGGCCCATGACAATCCAGATGCGTGCTATGTGTATGGCTTTTAGAGGTTACATTTTTGCTTGCACTCCTGTCTTGCGCTATAGAACGAGACTTTATCGAGTTGTTTGACGACGATTGAAAGGGATACAATGCCTTTACAGGAAGAATATAAGGTTCAATTGGAAGTCTTTGAGGGACCGCTCGATCTTCTTCTTTACCTGATAAAGAAGGAAGAGGTAGACATCTACAATATCCCTATCGAAACAGTCACGACCCAGTACATGGAATATCTCAACCTGATGCGGATGCTGGATCTGAATATCGCTGGCGAATTCCTGGTCATGGCCGCGACGCTGATGATGATCAAAAGTCGGATGCTTCTTCCTGTTGAGGATCGGCTGGAAATGGAGGACGAGGAAGACGACCCCCGATGGGAACTTGTAAAGCAGCTTCTCGAATATAAGAAGTTCAAGGACATAGCCACCAATCTCCAGGAACGGGAATTGTCTCAGGAGGGTGTTTTCGGGCTGGGCGGCGAGGGCGCTGAGCTTGGAGCGCCGGATTCGGGCCTTCTGCTGGAAGATGTCAGTCTGTTCGATCTGATCACGGCTTTCAACAATGTGCTCAAAAAGGCCAAAGAAGAAGAGATCGGGGAGATATTCGGTGAGCGCTTTACCGTTGCCGACAAAATAGATGCGGTCATTCTCGCGGTAAAGGAAAAAGGGCAGATATCATTCTCGTCGCTTTTCAACGAGACTACAGTGAGACATGAAATAGTCTGCATATTTCTGGCGCTGCTCGAGCTGATTCGGCTGAGACAAATCAGGATCAGTCAGCTTGAAAGATTCGGCGAGATCATTATCATGGCGCCGGAATCGGAATTGGACAATGGGGGAATGCAGGAGGCTGAAGCCGCGCATGACATTGAAGGGTGATTCCACCCACGGCTCGACGGAGTCTTGCCTACCGTAAAATAGCATCGTGACAGCGACGAGTTCGGGAAGACGAGTCTATCCAAAAGCTGGATACAAATAATGAAGTTGATAAAAAGAGGTGCATATGCCCAACGAAAGTGCCGTTCCTGAACTGAAACAAATACTGGGAGCTATAATTTTTGGCTCCGATCATCAATTAAGCGTCAAGGAAATGCGCCGCTGTCTAGTCGAGGTGGCGACTAGTGAAGGCGGTATAGCAGCCGCGTTTGCCGGCGTAAAGGAAAGCGATATTCAGGCTGCGCTCGAGGCCCTCAAGATTGACGTGGAAAAGGCCGGCGGTGGTTTCAATCTCTCAGAGGTTGCCGGTGGTTTAAGGTTCCACAGCGATCCTGCGTGCGGACGGTGGCTTAAGCATCTTCTCGACGCTGGCAGACCCAATCGTCTCTCAAGTCCAGCGCTCGAGACTCTGGCCATTATTGCATACCGCCAGCCTGTGACCAGGAGCGAAATTGAAGGTGTGCGCGGCGTGAACGCCGACCACATCATGCGGATGCTCATGGAAATGCAGCTTGTGCGGATTGTGGGGCGCAGTGAATTACCCGGCAAGCCGTTTCAATACGGCACTACTCAGACTTTTCTCGAACACTTCGGGTTGAAGAACCTTGACGAATTGCGCGGCATGGATCCAATGCTCCTGGCGGCGCGCGAACGGGATTTCAAGAAGAAGCCGGCCCACGCACAGCCAGTGGCGAACCAGGAAATCCCAGAGGAGTTGGGCGGCAGTGGAGAGGCTGCCGGAATGGCTCCGTCCGCCTCCGTTGTCGAAGGCGATCCGCAAGAAGCGAAAGAGGAGATTTAACAATGAGCTTGAATGTCCTGAGACTGGAGATAGACGGCATTGACCGTGAGATTGTGCGGCTCCTTAATAAGCGCGCTGCGGTTGCCATCAGGATAGGCAGTGAGAAGAAGAAACAAAATCTTCCTGTTCGCGATCCACGCCGGGAAAAGGCGGTTCTGGCGAAAGTCGGAAAACGCTCAAAGGGCCCCCTTGCCGGTGCGCAGGTTGAGAAGATATACAAGCAGATCATCACAGCATGTGTAAACACTGAGATGGCGATGAAAATAGAAAAGATAAAAATGTGAAGATGAGCTTCGACAAGACAGCCAATAAATGGATCGAAAAGCTCGGCACTTATGAGCCGGGAAGACCTATTGAGGAAGTCGCGCGCCAGCTCGGATTCAAGAGCGCGGATGAAATATTCAAACTGGCTTCCAACGAGAATGCGCTTGGACCTTCTCCGCTGGCCATGAAGGCAATGAAGGCCGCCGCCGGTCAGATGCATCGCTATCCCGACGGCAGCGCCTATTATTTGAAGCAGGCACTTTCGAAAAAGCTGGGAGTGGCATCGGACACGATTCTGCCCGTCAATGGCAGCAACGAAGCCTTAGAGTTGCTCAGCCATGTTTTCCTTGGACCGGGAAAAGGGATTGTCATGGCTGATCGTGCCTTTGTGGTGTATGCGCTTATAGCAGCGATGTTTCGCGCGAAAGTCGTGCGTGTGCCAATGAAGAACTTTACGCACGACTTGGATGCAATGCTCAAGGCTATCAGAAGAGATACCAGGATCGTCTTCGTGGCCAATCCGAATAATCCGACGAGCACAATGGTTGATGAAGACCAACTTGACCGCTTCATGCGGAAGGTTCCTGAGCACGTTGTAGTATGTTTTGATGAGGCATATATTGAATTACTGCCCGAATCGAGGCAGCCTGACACTTTGAAGTATGTCAAACAGGGGCGCAAAGTTGTGCTGATGCGGACATTTTCCAAGACGTATGGCCTGGCCGGCTTGCGAATCGGTTACATGATTGCACCTCCGGAATGCATCGCGCTTATGGAGCGGGTTCGCCAGCCGTTCAATGTGAACGCGATGGCGATGGCGGCGGCAATTGCGGCGCTGAAGGACGACGCTTATGTGAAGCGGACGAGGAAGATAATTCGTGACGGTTTGTCCTACTTCGAGCGCGAATTCGACCGCATGGGACTGCCGTTCGTTCCTGCCGTGGCAAATTTCATTCTTGTTGAAGTGGGGCAGGGCAGGAGGGTGTTCGAAAACTTGATGAAGCTTGGAATTATTGTCCGCCCGATGGACGGCTACGGTCTTCCCGATCACGTCAGGATTACAGTTGGCACACGAGCGGAGAACGAAAGATGCGTCATGGCGCTTGAAGCTGCGCTGGCTTGAGTGTGATAAACATGAAGAAGAGACTTGCGATAATTGGACTCGGGCTGATGGGCGGTTCGCTGGGGCTGGCGGTGCGGCGCAAACAGCTGCCTTACTCGGTTGTCGGCTATGCGCGGCGCGAGGAAACAAGAAGAACGGCAATACAAATGCGGGTCGTGGAATGCGCGTTCGATAATCCCCAAGATGCCGTTGCTTGCGCGGATATTGTGGTGTTTTGCCTGCCGGTACTCACGATCCCAGATGTAATGCGCGATTGCATGTCCTTTTTTTCGCCGGGCAGCATCGTGACAGATGTTGGCAGCACAAAGACAGCGGTCATTTCCGACATGAAGCGACTTTTCAAGGGGAGTCCCGCAACATTTGTCGGGAGCCATCCGATAGCCGGATCCGACGAAACAGGAATCGAGGCGGCTAGACCCGATCTTTATGAAGGCGCGATGTGCATTGTCACGAATGAGGTTTATGGCGGAACGAAGATGCATTCAAAAGGCGGTATTGCGCAAGTGGTGAAATTCTGGGAAGACGTCGGGATGTGTGTCGTTTCCATGTCAGCGAAAGAACATGACAAAACCATCGCTCGTACCAGCCATTTGCCGCATCTGATTGCTGCCATTCTGGTCAGCGCCGTGTGCAAGGGAAACGTAAAGAACATCGAGCGGTTCTGCGGTACTGGATTCCGTGATACGACGCGAATAGCGGGCGGTTCGGAAAGTATCTGGCATGATATCGTCAAGACAAACAGCAAGATGGTGGGGAGACAATTGGGCTGGTTTCAAGTCGAATTGGCGCGCGTGAAAAACATGATAGACACCGGAGACTTCAACGGAGTGCGGCGGTTCCTCGCGCAAAGCAGGGAGAAAAGACGCACATTTGACGCCGGGACAGGAGAGCGCGGAACAACTACGGTGGGCAGCCTGCGTGGGCGCCAGGTGGTGAAGAATGCCTAATAGAGTCATCGCCATAGATGGACCTTCAGCGTCCGGGAAATCCACAGTGGCAAAGAGGGTCGCCGCCACGCTTGGACGTCTTTACGTGGACTCGGGTGCCGTCTATCGGGCTGTAACCTGGCATGCTTTACAGAGAAACATTGTTAAGGACGCAATCGCATGTGCCAAGCTGGCAAGGGAGACGCACATTGAGTGTTTTGTAAAGGAAGGCGCGGTGAGATTCAAGATTGACGGATTGGAACTTGTTTCCGAACTGCGCAGTGCGGTCGTTAACGAAAACGTCAGTCTCATTTCAGCCATGCCTGAGGTAAGAATTGAAGTGGTTGCCTGTCTAAGAAAGATGCTTCGGTTTGGCGATCTCGTAATGGAAGGACGTGACATTGGCAGCGCGGTCTTCCCTGACGCCGAATTCAAATTCTATCTCGATGCTAATCCAGGTGAGCGTGCCAGGAGAAGAACGGCGGAACTCGCTGCTTCAGGAGTGGGCGATAAGCTGTCCGTAATCCACGAATCCCTCCAAAGGCGGGACACGATTGACAGCAGCCGGAAGAACGATCCACTTAAAATAGCTCCCGGCGCCATCATTCTTGATACCACAAAGATGAGCGTGGATGATGTAGCTCAACAAATGCTAAGCCGAATAAACGGGAACAATTGATGTGATCGCCGAGGCCGGAACAGCCGGTTGCCGAAATCAGACTTGCAAACAGCCTGCAGACCGGTTACTTTGTATCCGAATTTGAAGGAAGACTATGAGTAAAGAAGATTCAATCGAAGTAATCGGAACAGTGGTAAAAGTGCTCCCCGCCACGATGTACAACGTGAAACTCGAGAATGGGCACGAAGTGCTGGCGCATATTTCCGGCAAGATGCGGAAGCATTTCATCCGCATCACAGCTGGCGACAAAGTAACTCTTCAGATCTCCCCGTACGATCTGGCAAAAGGCCGGATCACCTATCGCCACCCATCCTGACCTTGGCAAACTGCCACTTTTTGTTTTATTTATTAGGGCTCGATTCGGCCTGCGTTGCATCCATTTTAGTTCAGTTTAAAAACTGCAAGGCAACGCCGAAAATCTGGGGGCAGCGGCGCGATAACTCTTATTCGTCGGCGAGACAGAGGGCATGTGAATTCGAGCGACGAAGCGTGAAGCATTTGCCGTGCAACAGACATTGTCTTGCGCGTAGCTTCAGTCTGCGGACCATAATGACTATCTCCGAGCACCGGGTTTCCGATTGACGCGAGATGCTTGCGAATTTGATGCATTCGGCCCGTCTCTATTGTGGCGAGCAGATGGCTTGCGCTGCGATTGGAGTCCAGAGCTTTCAGTCTGGTTACAGCTCTTTGTCCGTCAACAGGCAACGAGATTGTGCGTTCCTTGGAACGCATTTCTCCAATCACAATAACGTGATAGGTCTTCTTCATGTCGTGTTTGCGAAAGAGAGATATGGCCGCGTCAAGCGCTTCTTTCGTTTTCGCGAACAGGAGACAGCCTCCTGTATCCCTGTCGAGGCGATGAACTGCGGCGATCGAAGGCATATTTATCTGTTCTTTCAAGATGCTTTCCGCGCTATCGGGGCCGTTTGAAATCGTGCCGGCAGGTTTGTCAACGACGATATAGTTACTGTCTTGGAACAGGATTGGAAGGCGAGTTGCCATTTGTTTGGATTCAACTGTCTCGCCAATCTCAACGCTGTCTCCGGCTTCCAGCTGATGACGGGCCATCCATACTCTCCGGCGATTCACAAAAACATTACGGGTATCAATGAGTGCCTTGGCCCGGTTTCTCGACAGTCCCCGGTTGCCTGCCAGAAAATCAAGCAGGCTCATTCCACGTTGAGAAAAAGTGACTGTTAACGCCGCCAAGTTCATTTTTTGATCTATTCCTATATTCGCGCTTTCCCAAGACTGTTCTTTATGGTACATCGAAGCGCTTGCTGTGGAAAGGGAAACTTGTGCCGAAAGGAAAACCTGCCGTGGAATTGTCAGAGGAACTGAAATCGAAGAGCTTGGAACAACTTGAAGAATGGTTCGTCAATAGTCAATCCGTGGAACCGCCGCCGATTGATCATATGATGGCTGTGCTTTCATCTCTCGCTGCGTCGGGCAAATTGCGTGCGGCCGAGAATTGGGCTGAGATGCTTCAGGACACATTGGCCGAGCGCATGGACAAGGACTTAACACTCAAATTGCTCCAATTGCGAGGCGAATGGCGCGATAACGTTCCAGAGTTTAGAGATGTTTGTTTGAAGGCACTTTCCAAGGTGTTCAAGGGACAAATCGGTCAGGGCATCGTAAATAGCGCCGGCTTCGGCGGGATTGTTGAACCAAAGGAATGTCTGAGGCGTCTCGCCCTTCTGACGAGCCTCAAACCCGGCGTTCTCTGCCATGACAAGACGTGGGGATTCGGCGTTGTCAGTGGAGTTGAAGAGTTCTATAAAAAGGTGATCGTGGATTTTGACAAGAAGCATGGACACCAGATGTCCTTTGCGTACGCAGGTGAGGTACTCGAAGTGCTTTCGGATCGTCATCTTTTTGCAATGAAGCATCGTGATCCTGATGGATTTGCCAAGCTCCTCAAGGAAGACCCGGCGGAGATTGTGCGCATCGCCATTCGCAGTTTCGGACCTCTCAGCTCCATCCGCATCAGGGAAATATTTACGGGACCAATCGTCTCCGATGCTGAGTGGAAGGGGTTTTGGGAAACGGCAAGAAAGAAATTAAAGCAGGATCCATTCATCAGTTTCCCTTCCAACAGGGAGCAGCCGATCCGAATCATGGAGCACGCAACCGACCAACGAAACGAACTCCTCGAATCTCTCAGACAGGAGCGAGATGTTGAAACGATACTCAAGCTGGTGGATAAACTGGAGGCCTCCTACGGATCTGAGGATTCCAAGGATGAAGGGAAAGTAATAGCCGCCGAAAGACTTGCTTTTGCACTAAAGGGAGTGCGTGGAAGAGGGCATGGAACCGCCGCCATTATAATAATGACGGCGAAGCGAATCGGGATTTCTCCCGATCTCATCGATATTTCCGGCATGACGGAAGAGTTGTTTTCGCCGGATAAATTCCTCACCGCGGCCGTAGGCATGCCAGCAAAGGACGTTGGCAAACTGATAGCCCACCTTGCCGACAGCGATTCCCCGCGAACCGCACAATTGATGCTCTCCCTTCTGCCCCGAATGCAGATGAACGTTTTGAACGACGCAATGGAGTTCCTTGTTTGCGTGGGCAAGCAAAATGAATGTGCCGACTATTTCAGGTCGGTTGTCAGATCAGAACAGGCGAGTCTGGAAATCCTGTCGTGGCTCTGCAGGCACCCTGACGAGGCCGAGTCGTGGTCAGTTGGCAATCTATCTGAAATACTGATCCGCTCAGCCAATGCCCTGGAAGTTTCCAGATCAGGCAAGGCGCTGCAGACGCAGAAGCAACTGCGTGCGCTGTTCGAACAGAGACAGTGGATGGAAAAAGTGCTTGGGCGCATGGATGGTCGTCAGCGTCAAAACTTGATGAGCAAAATCAATGTGTCGAAGGGCTGGGAGGCTGTCGAACAGCGGTCAGTCATGGCGATCATGATAAAGCTTTATCCGGAGCTTGGCAAAGTGTTGGCTTCCGATGCAGAAGAAAAAGGACCTCAGGGCAAACTGGGCAGATTCACATCGTGGCGGAGTTATAACCAGAGGGTCGAACAACTTCGCAGGCTGGTGACCGATGAGATTCCTAAAAACAGTCAGGAAATTGGGATCGCGCGAAGCTATGGCGACCTGAGAGAGAATTCCGAATACAAGGCCGCTAAAGAGCATCAGAACATACTCATGCGAAGGCAGGAGGAATGGGAAAACGGGCTTCGTGAGGTCAAGGGTACTGATTTCAAGGGGTTCGCCGAAGATGCGGCTGGCGTCGGCACCTGCGTTGTCGTCAAGGACGATCAGGGCATTATCGAGCGATACAACATTCTGGGCGAGTGGGACGGTGACGAAGAACTTGCAATCATCTCCAGCACCAGTGTGATCGCCGGCGCCCTTATCGGGCGTAAGGTAGGGGATGAAGTGGTTCTTCAAACCGTCTCAGGCGAGAAGAAAGCGGGTATTGTCGAAGTTACAGGGCTCTCGGACGCAGTGAAGAAGTGGATAAGCAGCAGCGCCATCGACCTTGCAGATTGAGAGCTGGCAATGGCGCGCAGGCTGACCTTGTCAAGGACTTCACGCGACTGGTGTTCTTGTCTTTGTTGACCTGCAGGTGGCGGCATTATCGCCATGCACTAATACAACTCAGGACAGCACCCGGTTTTATCGGGTCAAGGCATGCTTGCAGTGGATGATTTTCATTGGACGAGGAAAATTGCGGTGCTTTAATCCGTCTTACCTCACCTGTTGAGGATCTTGCTGGCGACTTTCCGCAGAAGGTTCTTCAGGTGAACATTCTCCAGGTTGTTAACTGTGCGCAAAGTACGACTCTTGTACTCCTCGAATAGCTGCCACGCTTTTTTCTCGCTAAGTCGCGAAATGATAGTGATCTGCTTCTTGTCGCTGTCCCGCCTAAGGCCATTTCGCCATGCCAGATCAATGAGCTGACGCTCGGTATCGGTGGCATTCTCGGAAGCCACCGTCAGCAGAAACACTGGGCGTATTGGATTGCCCGACTCAGCAGTGGCGTCGCGGAAATCGTCGATATCGTCGCGGATTTGATACGCAATACCGAGGGAATCGCTGAAGCTCTTCAACGCCTCGCTGATGTGGCGCTCCGATCCCTCGCAAACGGCTCCGAGCCTGAGGGCAACCTCAAATGCCGGCGCTGTTTTATGGGTGAATACATCAATCACTTTGGATCGTGATGGTGGCGAAGGGTCATGGGACCACAATAGCTCCTCTCCTTGACCCAGGCATAGATTGCGGTGCCCGTCGGCTGCAACCATCAGCATTCGCGCTATTTGTTCGGACGAAGCGCCGCATTCAGCGATAAGACGATAGCCTTCTCCAATCAAAAAGTCGCCCACGTTCAGTGCAATAGGGATGCCGTATTGACGATGCAGCGTCATGTCGCCATATCGAAAATCGTCGGCGTCCTCGATGTCGTCATGCACTAGAGAGGCTTTGTGAAAGCATTCTGTCGCAACGGCAAGTTTCTTCATTCGCATCGGAATAGCGTCATCGTCGACCCCGGCAAGCGCTTTGAAAGTACAGGCGGCAAGGAGCGGTCGCCATCTTTTGCCTGAGCGGCATAACCATGACAACGCCAGTTCAGTGGTGCGACTATTGTCAGCGCCCAGAATGGAACGCAGAAACTCGGGTTGAAACCACGATTCTACTTCGTGCTTGAGCTTATCTATATCGGCGTGCCCGGACCACGCGCCGCTGGATTTGAGCCGAATGGCTTCATAAACCCAGTCAAAATCGAAGCCTGTGCGTTCGCAGCCGTTTCGGAAAAGTGGAATAGCAATGCCTGGTATCGCATTGGCTGCCATGTGTGGAAACGCCTTTTCCAGGACAGAAAGGCAGCTCACTCCGATGATGGCATCAGCCTTGCCGGTCTCGATCAGTTTTGTCACGGCGGTTGTACCTTCGGCTATCAGGACTGAATAGCCCAGCTTCTCGGCCTCGGCCTGCATCTCGCCGGTGGGGCATCTGCCGCATTGTTCACACAGGAGTCCGATTTCATCCATACTGGCGGGACATTCATTCTTGTCTCTGATGCATTGCGGCAGCAGTAGAATACGACGGTTGTAAGGGATAGAGGCGATTGCCTCGCGCCATACGGCATTGCTGACAAGCACGATCATGAAATCAATGTAGTGTTCATCTGCGCCAGCGCTGCGCATTATTTCATGGGCATATGCCCTCAACTCGTCCACGGAAAGTGGTGGAGCAATGCGATGCTCAGCGACATACGCGTCTACTATTGAACGGAAGAGTTCCCGTTCAATGCGGTTCTGTGGGGCAGCCGAACATGCATGCCGTCCGGGCTGATTTTCAATGTCCACGCCCTGACTTTCTGATTTCGGCTTGCTCATCCATATGCTCCAAACCCGAAGAACCAGTGTTTCTTTGCGAATCTGTACATCCAGCTTTTCTCAGGGATCTCTTCGCCTGGGAGATCGTGGCTGGCCTGCTTGATCATGCGCTGCAATTCCTCATATCCAGTCCCGCGCCCACTTGTGTCTCGGGCGTCCTGTTTCATCATCAGATCGAGCAGGCGATGAGGATCCTCCAACAGGATGCAACCTCGTATTTTCCGATGAGCCAACGCCCTGAATTCAGCAAGCAACTCTGATTTTGATACTATATCATATGTGCTCATCCCATTGCCAATATTATCCCGCGCGAACTGTATTGGTGGACATGGCTCAACATCTCCAGAAGGACCGATGTGGTGGCTGATTCCCATTGCGGCAGGGCAAACGCCTCGTCCTTCGGCGTCCCAGTAGGCGTCAACTATCACTATGGGAGCTTTTGTCCTGGCATCCACGATGAATCGGCGCATGGCGAGGATCTGCTCTTTTGAAAGCGCCAGTTCCGGGACCGGATTTGCTCCAGTTGGCCGGTAAATATAGTACCAGAGGTAGTGCACATGTTGTTTGATAAGCTGATTGAGAAATTTATCAGAAACCAAATCGTCGAAGTTCGAGCGGCATACGCTGGTTGCCACTCCCGTTATCAGACGATGCTTTTGGCACATTTCCAGGCCCTGCAAGGTTCGGCTGTACACTTGCTCGCCGCCGCGGCGTTCATCGCTGACAGTTTCCGTTCCTTCCACGCTGATGAGAGGAGTGACGTTTCCTAATTTTCGCAGTTCAGCGGCAACCTTGTCCGTAATCGTCGTTCCATTACTGAACAGCATAAAATAACAGTCCGGGTGTTTTTCCATGACAGTTAATATTCCAGGGTGGAGCAATGGTTCGCCGCCGAGGAGCCCAAACAGGAATGAACCACGTTTCTTGCATTCGACTATGATATTGTTAATCGTGTCTATGGACATCTCCATTGGCGGTTGAGTTGGAGTTACCCAGCAGCCCTGGCATGACAGATTGCAGTTATTGGTGATGGAGAGAAAAAGGAATGGCGGAAATACCTGTCCCTTGCGCAACCTTTTTTCGAATGCGTGGACTGCCCGCATTCCCTTCCAGCCTGCGTTGTAAGTGAACTTGTGCAGAAGCCGCAGATCGGTCTCTGCAAGCATTCGTTTTGTCAGTTTAAGGAACATAGCTTCAAACCTAAGGGCAGATCGTCTTTCTATTCATTCGTCATAGTGTAACATATATTCCTACGTTTTGTCGAGAATACCGTTCTCGAATCGCCTGGGTTTCATGATTTGTGGATCCTCAGTGGTCTGGGGCAGCGCCGTATCAGCGGAAGCGTAGCTTACTTTTAGCAGACGACAGAAAGGCAATTTAGTGATGGTAGGAAATACCGGTACATTCTTGACTCCATCGGGCCAAACTGAGATTTTGGCGTTACAAGCAAACGTTTGTGCGCCGGAAGAATGCCCGACAATATCGATTGCCGGAAATGCACATGCGGTAATCACGATGAAGATTGGCTGTCTGGCGCAAATGTCACGATACAATTGAGACGACATGTCAAAAGTCTTTGCAATAGTCCTTGTCTTGTTTTGCTGCGCTTCAATGAGTTCGCTTGCACGCGATCCTGAATGGCGCTTGCCGGATTATCCGAAGCGAATAGTGTTCGTGCCGCCGGAAGATGCCTTCGATTATGTTTTGGTCAGGATTCCATCAGCGAGTGTTACTGGCAACCTGTTTTGTGTTGCACTGGACTCCTCTGGGACTCAATGGCCTTGCTGTCGTATTGCCGGTGCTTCAGAGGATGCATGCGTTCTCACGCAAATTCCAACAACAAACAGAAAACAACGAATATCCGTCTACTTCGGAGGAGTGGATAACAGCGGTGGCCTTGCCGCAAGATCGAATTCCATGAGCGATCCGCTGCCGGTGCATGTCGAGATCCGCCGGGGAAGCGGACGGGGAATACCGAATACATGGCCAAACATGCTCTATTTGCAGCGGAATTCGAGGGAGACTGATGAGTTCCATTGTTCCGATTTTGGGAATGTGGGCATGTTCTCCGGACCGACTAATGATAAACACAATCAGTCTATCCTGATCGTACACGCACAGTCGCTCATCCTCTGTCCGACGCAGGGAATATATCGCTTTGCGTTGGATTGCAAAGATGCCGGTTTTATGTTCGTTGATGGCGAGAATGTCGCGAGTAAGCCCGGCGAACACGCGCCGGGAGAATGGAGCGCTGGCAGTAACATTTGTTTGACAGCCGGTATACACAAGGTCGAAATCTACAATTGCTGCGGATGCCGCCCAAACATCGAGGCAGGTTGGAGCATACCTGGCGACGATAATATAACCTCTATTCCAAGGACGGCATTATTGACAGGAACTGAGGCTGAAAATGCAAGAATAGAAAATATGACACAGCCTTTATTTCCGGATTTCTCTTTCGAAATGATGCCCGCTTACTCGATACGCGGAACCGACAGTGTATTTATACCAGTGAGATTCCGGAACACCACGGAGAGCCTGCTTCAAACCGCAACACACAGCCATTGGTCCGTAGGCAGCGAACATAACAATACGAACGGAACGCTGACGCTCGTGCTCACGAATCCAGCAGTATATCAAGCAACACTTGATGTCAGGGACTCGCTTGGATTTACCGGGACTTGCACGCGTATGCTGGACTGCCGGTTTGTTGAGCCAAAGGCATGCACTCTAAGCGCCGATGTGGTGATGCTTCCGCCCGTGTGTTACGAGAATGACGTCATTGAACCAGTTCTTAGGGTCTCAGGCTCTTTTCGAGAAGCAGTGAATGTTGATATTCAATATGAGTCGATGGGCGATTGTGACAAAATAAAGAACAGCCGCAAGGTCATCAAACTCAAAGGCGATCAGATCAATGTTCCTCTTGTTAAAACGAATGCCGGTGCGCTTGCCTCCGTGCAATGGAGGCTGATCCATGCTGGCGTTGACATAGCTTCAGGTGCAATAAGATTTATTCGTCCTCCGTTTCCGGAACTTCCGGCTAGGATTGAGGGAGACCATATGTTTGGACGAGATGGCGGCATGCTTGTTCTTTTGCCTTGTCAGGTTGCGGGCAAGTTCCATCAGTCGAAAATCTCAATCGCGGGTGGTCGGAATCTACTTTATATTGATGGCTCCGGCTGTTCGATTGTTTCTGGAGAACCGAAAGACTGGAAACTGTCTTTTTCCGGAAATCCTGCAGAATCCGAGGGCAGGGAACCTGTCTCGGTTTATGGGCCGATGCGGATGCTGTTAGACGTCGGGACAGTGTCAACATCCGGCGTGGATGCCGTAGTAATGAATGTCGGATGTCGCGGCGTTCTTGAAAGGATGGATCCGGCAGAATTCGAGCGGGATTTGGCAGCTGTTATCGATATGGTCTCCTCAACAATGAAGATACCAGTGATCTTGATGACGCCGTTTCCTTCTGAACCCGATCCGTCTAGAGCCAGATCGTTCGCAGCCGCGATTGTTAGGGTGGCGGTTGCACGTGGAATACCCGTTGCCGACGTCTATAGCGCTTTTATGGGAAGTGGCGGCGGCATGGTTGACCTTTTTTCAAAAGCAGACAACCTCGAGCTGTCGGAGCATGGCCAACGATTTGTAGCTGCTCTGATTGCTCGGTGTCTGGCGATGAACGATCCGTATGGCAGGCATTAATACGATTTTAGCAAATCTTTTTCAGGGCGAGAGAATCAGGCATGGCGTTTTTCGAGAGAATACGATTTAAACGGAATCCAGATGGGGCGAGAATAGTGTTTCTGTTATCGGCGCTCTATGGGTGTGCCGTGTTTGCCACTGTGGCGGCGCATGTAAAGAATGTGTCCGGCGTCGCACTAATATACGAGGCGATATGCCGGGAACTCATGAATAGTAGCGTGGAGGGACGGCAGGCTCTAATCGGTTCTGTATGGTGGCCACCTTTACCTGCTTTGTTAAGGATTCCTTTTGTTGCATTCCCGGTAGCTGGAGTTCGTCCGTTTGCATCGCTTGCGGTGAGCGCGTTGCTGGGTGCGGGTGCGCTTTACGTTTTTGAGAGGGCTTTGCGCGACTGCAAACTGGGTTGGGCCCGGTTTCCAATGGTACTGGCTCTTGCCGCAAATCCCTTCTTTATCGATGCATCTGGCAATGGAACCTCCCAAACAACAGTAATCTTTTTTGCCCTATTGGTAGCACACAGCCTTTTACAATGGATCATGTTTAGAAAGCTGAGGTTCCTTGCGCATCTTGGCGTCGGATCCGCCTTGTTATTGGTGTCCAGTTGCGAGATGAGCATGTGGGTTGCAGTTGTATTCCTGCTTCTGCTGACAGACATGATTAGCTCCAATGAGAACAGAGAGGATTTGGATGCTGTTTTGATTCTTACGCTGTTACCAACGGTTTACATTTTTGCTCTCTGGATCCTGTCGAACTGGCTGGTCATGGGCGATGCGCTATACTTTACACATTCTTTTGTGCCGCTCTTTCGCAACTCGGTAGCACACTGCGGAACTGCTACAAGGATCTCCAGCGCACACTACCTGACAAGTTGGACAGCAGTGGTTGCGCTTGTCGTGTCCATAGCCAGGAAGAATCGTGATGGCATATTCATTGGAATACTCGGTATTGTTCCCATGCTTCTAGGATTGTTTCTTGCCTCGCGTGGCGTTCTTCGTCCTTCGTCGCCGATTCTATACTGTCTTTATCCGTTGACGATACTGGCTGTTGTCTACTCGGCGGAGAAACAAGGCCCGGATTTACATCTTCCCGAGACCGGACTCGCTCCACTGATCTGGCCATATTTGCTGTCTTTAGTGCCGATCGTGTTGACGGCAATAATGATTCTTATGCCCAATCCGTGGGGTGCTGTGTCAAAGGAATCGGAGGAGGAAGTAGCCAATGTTAGTGAGAATCACAGTGAGTTGCTCGCTGCCGTAGGACGGGACGTGAGGATGAGGTCGCCGCACTCAAAAATATACATATGTGGGTATGATAGCTTGATCATGGTCGGGCCTGACACTAATTCACTTTTCTTGCGCTCACTTGACTTAAATTTCAATAAAGCTAAAAGTGATTACCCCGGATACGCTTTATATGTGCTGATCCATCGCCCTGAAGGAAGAAGCGCGATGGAAAGCATTCACTGGAAGTATGACGGTATATACGATTTAGGTGCTCCGGGCATATTGTACGATAGCGATTATGGTGACTGGCGCTTATTCGAGATAATCCAGCCAGATGGGATCGATAGGATATGAAACATCGTGGAATCATAATATCAGGTCTTGTGGCTCTACTGCTTGCTGTCGCGATCTATCTGAGTTGCCGCGGCCTGAATGCGACAGGCAAGGTCGCCGAGTTGCGTGCAGCTGATGTCCATGATGCGAAGCTCAAGGTGCTCGAAGATAAAATGCTCAGGCTCGAAAGCGAGGCTGCTGTGCAGTCGAACAGGGCCGAGGCAGCTGAAGCAAAGTATGTGGATGAGAAGGCGACGAATGAACCTTTGAGGATGCAAATTGAGAAGATGATTGGTGCGGAAATCATCATGCAAAGTGAATTGGACAAAAAGAGGCAGAAAAATGCGGAGATGGATTCCGAAGCCATCGCAAAGATGAAGACGGAGCTTGATGAGTTGAAATCCAGCCTCGCCGATGTTGAGAAGGAAAAAATCCATCTTGGCGACGAACTGGCGGCGTTGCGTGAGGAAATGAGGAATAAGCAGCCTGATGATACCGTGAAAACCAACTCAGCACCTGATCAGTTGAAAGAAATAATTGAGATACTTGAAGAAAAGAAATCAGATGGCGATGACGGCAGTTCACTCTGATTCTGGAAGTTTGCGATAAAGAGTGGCTAAACTGATTTTAAGCGCATCGGCCGCTCTCTGCTTATCGCCCGAGGTATGAGAGAGAACCTGGGAAAGATACTCTTTTTCCTTCGTCCGTATAAAAGCCTTTAAAGACTTGCATTTCGTAGCGTCGAGGTCGGCCAAAGAAGACCGTCCCTGCTGTCGAACTGGTGTTGCTGCAATCTTTGGTGGAAGGGTATCCTTCGTGATTCTGTTGTTCTTGACGAAAGTAAAGGCATGTTTGACGGCATTTTCGAGTTCTCTGACGTTGCCGGGCCATGGATACGACTCCATAATGGCGCAAACTTCGGAGTCCACTGATGGTAGAGCTTTTGTTTCCCCGGAAGCTTTCCCTTCTTTTTGGATCAAATGGTAAACAAGAGGCAGAATATCCTCTTGCCGTTCTCGCAATGGTTTTATTTCGATTGGGATGACGCTCAATCTGTAATATAAATCTTCCCTGAACTTGCCTTCGGCAATGAGAGTTTCGAGGTTTGTGTTTGTTGCGGCAAGGACTCGCGTGTCAATTGCGACATTGTCGTTGCTGCCGACCTTTCGAACCTCTTTTTCCTGAAGAACGCGAAGCAGTTTGCTCTGAATGCTCAGAGGCATGGATCCTATTTCATCCAGGAAAATGGTGCCGCCAGTGGCAGCCTCGAAAAGGCCGGTTTTGCTCGCTGTCGCGCCTGTGAATGCGCCTTTTACGTGTCCGAACATTTCTGATTCGAGAAGCGGTTCTGGAAGCGCGGCGCAGTTGACGGCAAGAAAGTTCTTGTCCTTGCGACGGCTATAGGCGTGTATCGCCTTTGCAACCAGTTCCTTGCCTGTTCCGCTTTCGCCATAGATCAGAACAGTGGTGTCGGTAGGCGCAACCTTCTTTATCATTTCGCATACATTCTTCATTGCGGCGCTTTCTGCAACAATGCTTTCCAACTGGTAACGCAATCCGAGTTGTGCCTTGAGATCTGCGTTCTCCGTTAGCGCCCTGTTATACTCGATCCCGCGCTGCACAGTGATGAGAAGTTCGTCTACTTTGAAAGGCTTTGTAATGTAGTCGAAGGCCCCGAATTTCAAAGCTTCGATTGCAGTTTCAACGGAACCGTAAGCTGTGAGCATAATGACGGACATCGCCGGTCGTTCACTGTGGGCAAGTTTGAGGAGCTCAACGCCGTTGACTGGTGACATGCGGATGTCGGTGAGCATGAGGTCAAACTCTTCAGAGGTGAGCAGTTCTTTGGCTTTCTCTCCACCCAGCACGGAAACCACGTCGTAGCCCTCTGCCTTTAGCAGCGTGGACAGGACGGACAAAATACTAGGCTCGTCATCTACCAGCAAAACACGCGACATAGTAGCCCCAATGGACAGAACGATAAAGCGAAGGCGGCGGCAGAGGCTTCTCCTCTACAGTCTTCGCGAGAATAGGCTAATCCAGGGGCTATATCATGTAAAGCGCCAAATTCTCATTTTTTAGCTTTATCAAATATTCAATATTGTGAATCAGACTCAAAACACACGTATTCAATATCTTGTCTAAGTTCTTGTCAGGCAAATATGCCTTTTCATTAATGCCCACCGCTAACAGCATCACCCATTTTGAAGATAGGAAGAAACATTGATATGACTATGCCGCCGATTATGATTCCCAGGAAAATCATGAGGAGCGGTTCCAATAGCGATGTCAAACCGCCAAGCATTGTCTCGACCTCGTCATCATAGAAATCAGCTATGCTATCCATCATGTCGTCGATTTTGCCAGTCTTCTCTCCTGCCTGTAACATTCTGACAAGCATGGGAGGAAAAACAGTCTGTTTAAGCAATGCGTTAGAGAGCGGCTCGCCTTTCTCCACGTATGCCTTTGCGTCAATGATGACCTTGCCCGACACCATGTTGCCTGTGGCCCCTGAGACGATATCAAGAACCGTGAGAATAGGAACACCGCTTCGGATCAGCTGCCCGAACGTTCTCGCAAATCTCGCTGCGGCCACTTTCTTATTCAACTCCCCAAAGACAGGTGCCTTAAGTGCAAGCATATCAAACGTATAGGCCCCTTTTGGAGTCGCTTTCCATTTCTTAAAACCAATGACCGAGACTGTAATACCCACAATGACGCCGATGCCGCCAGGCCCTTTGAGAAAACCACTCATATCGAGCAGGAACTGGGTGGGAGCTGGCAGCTTTTTGCCGAAATCCTTAAACATGTCACCGAAAACCGGAACGACGAACGTTATGAGTCCGGCAGCTATCGCGATGGATATGCACAACACGATAACCGGGTACATCATGGCCGATTTGACCTTGCGTCTGAGTCTCGAACTTGATTCAAGAAATCCGGCCAATCTGGCTATCGTCTCCGCAAGCTGGCCTCCTGTTTCGCCGCCCTTCACCATATTTGCATATAGTTCATCGAAAATGGATGGAAACTGGCGTAACGCCTCCGAGAAGGCGGATCCATTTTCGATGCTCTTCTTGACGCGGCCTATTACCATCTTGAAGCTTGGATTCACTGTTTGCTCTTCAAGCGCCTCGAGGGAAGCGACAATCGGCATGCCGGCCGATAACATTGCCGCGAGCTGGCGTGAGAAAGACGGCAGATCTTTTTCCACTATTTTGGATGCTCCGGCGACCTTCTGCTGGCCCCTTGCCTTGGCGCGTGCTCCAGCGTCTGGCGCTTGCGCTGTCTTCTTTGTTGTGGATGCACCCGCACTAGGTGCGGACGTTGCCACTGCGGCACGAACAACAGGACTCATGCTTATTCTCCTTTACTCTTCACCACCGCCTGCAACTCTTACTGCGGTGTCGAGACTTGTTAATCCTTCCTTCACTCTTCCAAGAGCCGCCTCCATCAAGGTGGTCATGCCTCTTGAAATGCCTATGTCGCGTAGTTCTGACGCGATTGCCTGTTTAAGAATGGCTGTTCTGATTTCATCGTCAATAGGCAGAACCTCCATGATTGAACCTCGTCCGAAGTAGCCAATTCCGTGGCACTTGGGACAGCCTTGGGCAGTATATATCTTGGTGTCTTTGAAGTAATCGAGACGAACGCCATATTCCTTCATTTGCGCCAGGTCAGGCTGAGCTTCTTTCTTGCATACCTGACACAACTTTCTGTAAAGCCGCTGTGCTTGGCTGAGGATCAATGATGACGCTATCAAAAACGGCTCTATGCCTATGTCGAGAAGACGCGTTATTGCGCCGGCAGCATCGTTTGTGTGCAGCGTGCTCAGCACAAGATGTCCCGTTAACGCGGCCTTGATGGCGATCTCGCATGTTTCTGAATCTCGAATCTCACCGATAAGACAAATGTCGGGATCCTGCCGCAGGATGGAACGTAGCGCTGCTGAAAAAGTCAATCCGACATCGGCGTGAATACGGACCTGATTGATGCCGAGGAGCTGATACTCAACCGGGTCTTCGCAAGTGACGATGTTTACATCAGGCTTGTTCAGTTCCTGAAGACAGGAATACAAGGTGGTCGTTTTGCCGCTGCCCGTCGGTCCTGTCACAAGAATGATGCCATGAGGTTGGGATATGGCGTAACTCATGGCCTGATATGCTCTATCGTCAAGCCCGAGAGCGCCAAGATTTGGAAACAGCGCGCTCTTGTCGAGTGTTCGCATAACGACTTTACCACCATAAATGGTGGGCAATACACTGACGCGCACGTCAATCTTCTTTCCCATGGCTGTGATGCGGAAGCGTCCGTCCTGAGGCACGCGCGATTCGCCAATGTCCAGATCGGCCATGATCTTTACTCTTGATATAATCGCCGATTGCATCGTCTTGGGCAGGTGAGGTCTCTCGATCAGTATGCCGTCAACTCTGTATCTGAGACGAACATAATCCTCCTGGGGCTCTATATGGATGTCGTTCGCGCGCAGACGGAGCGACTCGATCAGGATCATGTTCACCATCTTGATTACAGGCGCGTCTTCGGCGCTATCCATCATGTCCTCAAGACTTTGCTTTTCCGCCTCCTCCTGGGCACCTATTTCGACCTCGCTGTCGGTGTCCTTCATGATGTCTTCCATATCCAGCGACTTAGCTCCGTCGGTCCGGGATCGTTCGAGGACGTCTTTGACCTCTTTTTCGGCGGCGACCAGCGGGGTTATATCAAGCCCCGTTAATATGTGAAGTTCATCCAAGGCAAAAATATCGAAGGGGTCCGCCAGTGCAACTGTCAAAGTCTTGCCGAGACGTGCGACAGGAATGACCTGATGCTTGGTCAGTGTTGGCATTGGAATCATTTCGAGGAGGACGCTGTCCAATCTAAAATGGGCCAGCGAAATAGGCGGCATTTCAAGATATTCCGATAGAGCAAGAGTCATTTCCACGCCGGACACCATCTTTTTGTCCACCAGATATTTTTCCAGCCGCAGGTTCTCGCTCCTTGCCTCCTCTTCGGCCATGACAAGCAGATCAGCCTGTATGATATTCTTCCTGATAAGAATATCGAACAGCTTGTTGCCGAACGACGGCTTGTCCTGCTTCGGCTCCTGGATCTTGGTTCCAGTCTCTTTTGCGTCAATCGCCACCGGTAGTCTCCAACGCGGCATCAATACTCGTAAGACCATCCTTCACTTTCTGAAGCCCGACATCTTTCAGAGTTAGCAGGCCTTTTGCGTGCGCCTTTGCTCCAATCTCCTTTGCGCTGATTCCGCTCATAATGTCCTGCCGCAGATCTTTGCTCATAGGCAGCACTTCCATAATGGCGATTCGGCCCTTGTAGCCTGTGCCACGACATTTAGGACATCCGTTGCTCGCGCCGTATAACTGGGAGCCTTTGAAGTATTCGTGATCAATGTGGTAAATGCTCAGCGTCTTATCCGGAATCCCTTCGATCGGTTTCTTGCACGCGGCACAGAGTCTGCGCATCAGCCGCTGTGCCTGCGCAAGAATCATCGAAGACGCAAGCATGGAAGGTTCTGTGCCCATGTCCACCATACGCGTAATCGCGCCGGCAGCGTCATTTGTGTGCAATGTGCTTAGTACCAAATGCCCCGTTAAGGCGGCTTTGACGGCTATTTCCGCCGTCTCGCCATCGCGAATTTCGCCAACGAGAATGATGTCGGGGCTCTGCCTGAGAACGGAGCGCAATGCGGCCGCAAACGTAAGTCCAACGAAAGCGTTGATCTGCACCTGATTAATCCCGTCAAGCTGATACTCGACCGGATCTTCGCATGTGACGATATTTACCTCTGGCTTGTTCAATTCCAGCAGACAGGAATAGAGCGTGGTCGTCTTGCCGCTTCCTGTCGGCCCAGTCACAAGAACAATGCCGTTTGGGGCCGATATGGCATGTCTCATTGCCCTGAAAGCGAAGTCGTCCAGGCCGATGGCGGCAAGGTTTGGATACAAACCGCTCTTGTCGAGGATACGCATGACCACTTTTTCGCCAAAAATGGTGGGGAGGGTGCTTACGCGTAAATCTACTTCTTTGCCCAGGGCCCGTATTTTTATGCGGCCGTCCTGCGGTATACGGCGCTCTGCAATATCCATCCCAGACATTAGCTTGAGGCGCGACAAAATGGCGCCCTGAAGTGTCTTGGGCGGATTAGGGCTCTCAATAAGCGAACCGTCAATTCTGTAACGCAGACAAAGATTTTTTTCCTGCGGCTCGAGGTGAATGTCGCTCGCACCAGTTCTCAGCGCTTCAAGCAGCATCATGTTCACGATTCTTACAACTGGTGCGCCTTCCGCGTTCTGCAGCGCAGCCTCCAGATTCTCGTTTTCATCGTCCTGTACCTTCTCGTGCCCGATCTCGAACTCGGCATCAACCTCATCGAGAATCTCCTGCATGTTCACGGTTGCTGCTTCCACGGCGAAACAACGCTCCAACGTCTCTGCCACGTCTTTCTCGGAGGCAACGACGGGGGTAATGTTCAGTCCGGTTATAGTCATCAACTCGTCCATTGCCATCAAATCAAACGGATCGCCAAGCGCCACAGTCAGGTTCTTGCCGACGCGAGAGACCGGAATAATCAAGTGCTTGGTCATTATATCCTTTGGGATAATCTCGCGAAGTTGCTCGTGCGGTGTGAAATGGGACAAAATGATGGGCGTCATGCGCAGATATTCGGAAAGAGCGAGCGTCATTTCTTCGCTAGTGACCAGTTTCTTGTCCACTAGATGCTTTTCCAATCTGACGCCTTTGGTTTGGGCCTCTTCCTCGGCGGCGCCCATCACGTCGGGCTCGAGGACGTGACGCCTGATCAGGATATCCGAGATTTTGTTGCTGGTTCTGGCCATGACATTAATGCTCCTGCTTAACGACTTGTATTATGTCACGCGAGCGCGTTTATGCCAACAGAAATAGCGCTGGCGCACTGAACAGATCTTAAATGCTTTTAACAGCTTTTGCCGGAACGCCGTAGGCTACGCAGTTTTGCGGGATCGGTTTATTTACAAGCGAGCACGCGCCTATGACGCTGTTGTCGCCGATACTGGCCCCGTCGAGCACGGTCACACTTGCGCCGATCCAGCAATTCCGTCCTATCACAAGATCGCCTTTTGATGGCATGGAGCACTTCTCATAGAATCCTGTTTCCTTGTCAGAGTAATCATACTCCCCGCCGCTCAGCATGTAAGTGTAACCACCGACCATGACTCCTTCGCATATCGTGAGTTGGTTGGCGGACATTATCGTGCAGTCAGGAGAAATGCTTACTCTGTCTTTTATCTCCATGTCTCCATTTTTGCAGTACACGATGGTATTCCTGCCGATAAATACATTACCGCCGATGACGATACCTTTGTTTGTCTCGCCCTTTGCATCTATGACGCAATTATCATCGAGTACGACGTTGTCCCCGATGCGGATTTTGTCAGGATGTCTGATGGTGATGTTCTTGCCGAAGATCACGCCGCGACCGCACTCTGCGAATAGAAGCGGATAGAGTTTGCTCCTGATCCATAATCCGAGAGCGCCCTGAATGCCACCGGTCATAGTGACGATCAGTTCCATCCATAACACCCGCCAGAACGATGTGTCGCCGTAATACAGGTCGCGATATTTTCGGACACTCGACTTGGACGAGTCCGCATAGACAGCGCTGAACTTCATCTTCGCCTTCGCCTTGTCGGAGTTGTTCTGTAATTCCGTATCGCTCATTTGAAGAACCTGTTGTGCCAAATCGCAACGTTCATAAGGGCCCACAGAACATGATTATGATTGTGAGTCATACCGGTGTGTTCCCTGATCATCCTGTTCACGCAATCAATATCCAAGTTCTGCCTTATAGCAGGAGACCCGTTGAGCAAGTCAATCATATACTGCTTCAGCTGGCCTCTCAGCAGGTGTTTTACAGGCAGGCTATAGCCCTGTTTTCCCCTGTTGACTATGCTGTCAGGGAGAATTCCTTTCAGCGCAGACCGGAAAATGTGCTTGGTCTCGAATCCCCTCAACTTCCAGTCGCCAGGCAGTGATGCGATGAACTCCACAAGTACATGATCCAGCAGCGGCACCCGGATTTCCAGTGCGCTGGCCATGCTCATCTTGTCAACTTTCATGAGAACACTGTCGGTCATCATGAACCGCATATCCAGGTATATCTCCTTGTTCACAGTGTCCGTTGCGTCGCATTTGGCTGCATACTGTCGGATGATGCGAAAGGGATCGGACGAGACGCAGTTCCTGAAATCGGGCTTGAAGAGCAGTTTGTCCTGTCCGCTGTTGGAAAAATACTGCCAGCGCAGATGCATGCCTTCCGCAGGCAGGTCGGATCCCTCGATGAAGCGCTTGAGCATGTTGATCGCGCCTTTCTTCTGTGGGCGGTCCGGCAGAGAAGCGACAAACTTCGATATCACGCCTTTGCGAATCGCGGCGGGAATCAGACTGTAGAGCTCGTTGAACTTGGCAGCTTTGAAACGGTCGTAGCCGGCATAGCTCTCGTCGCCGCCTTCACCGCTGAGGCAGACAGATACGTGTTTCTTCGCCTGCTCGCACACGAGCATCAGAGGAATGGCGGACAGATCGGTCATGGGTTCGTCGAGATGCCAGAGTGCTTTTTCAACATATTCAGGTTTTAAATCGTCAATCATCAAAACGTGGTGTTCTGTCTCAAAACGGTCCGCCACAATCTTTGCATAATCCAGTTCGCTGAAAGTCTTGTCTTTGTAACCGATCGTAAATGTGCGCAGCTGTCCAGAGATATGACGCCGCATGAATGCGACCAGAGCGCTGGAATCGAGTCCGCCGGAAAGGAAAACGCCGAGCGGAACATCACTGATGAGATGGCTCCTCACACATTCGTCAAGCAAGCTGCGTTCTTTTTCCACAGCCTCATCGTAAGAGAGTTGGGGTGCACAAGGTTTAAAGCTCAGATCCCAATACTGCTTCACTTCGGCTTTGCCTCCCGTGAAGTGGAGATAATGCCCAGCCGGGAGCTTGTTGATGTTGCTGAACATGGTTTCGGGCGCCGGAGTGAATTCAACCCCGATATAGTCATAGAGCGCCTGGCGATTCAACTCACGTGGGATCGTGCTGTCTTGCAAAATGGCCTTGATCTCCGAGGCAAATGCAAGCTTGCCGCCTTTGCAGTAGTAATACAGCGGTTTGATGCCGATTCTGTCGCGAACGAGAAGCAGCGACTTCTTTTTCGCGTCCCAGATTGCGAACGCGAACATGCCTCGAAGTTTACTTATCGCCTCGACGCCATACTCCTCGTAGGCATGGACGATGACCTCGGAATCGGAGTTGCTCACAAAGCGATGGCCCTTTGCGATCAACTCAGGGCGCAGTTCTTGAAAATTGTATATTTCGCCGTTAAAACTCAGCCAGACCGTGCCGTCCTCGTTCGACATCGGCTGGCGGCCATGTTCACTGAGGTCAATGATGCTCAAGCGCCGGTGGCCAAGGGAGATGCCCTCGGCGCAATACACGCCGGACTGATCAGGTCCGCGATGAGTCATCTCATCCGTCATTCTCTGAATCAGTTTCTCGTCTTTGGAATTAAAGCCGCAGATTCCACACATAATGGGCACGTAGGTTAGCCGTAAAAACGATCAAGATACACAACAAAATAGTGACCGGTTGATGAGTCACCGTCCGATGATTAGAGATAGCCGTGAGCCTTGTACCAGTCGTAAGTCAGTTTCAGGCCGGTATCCAAATCCACTTTGGGAATGTAGCCGAGATCGCGCTTTGCCTTGTCTATTTTAAATGCGCGGTTCTGACGGAACCAGTCGGCGCGACGGCGGAAGAGCGGGGGATCCCACGGAAGCGGCAGAAAAACGAACTCAACAAGCGCGGAAAGCCAGTAGATCGGCAGGAACGGAAGGTGGATAACTTTCAGATCGATGCCCATGACTTTTGCGATTTTCAAGACTATCTCTTTTATCGTGAAATAGTGCTCGTCGGCTATGATGTAGGTCTGGCCTTTCGCTGCCGGTTTATCCATCGCGAGCATATGGGCGTCCACGAAGTTTTCCACATAGACGGGATGGTAAAACGCTTTGCCCGATCCGAAGAACGGGAACATGCCCTTCTTGACCTGCTTGAACATCATTAGAAAGCGTCCGGGATCGCCCGGCCCGTATAGAGCAGTCGGGCGCAAGATCGTTATGTCCATTCCCTGCTTGATAAATTCCTGGCAGACTTCCTCGCCCTGCCATTTTGTGACTTGATAATAGTCTTCCGGCTTGATGGGAGTGCTCTCGTCGCCAGGTGGATTGTCAACGTTGCCGTGCACGCCCTGAGTACTGCAGTAGACAATCTTGCGCACCTTGCTGTCCTGGGCAGTTCGCAGTAGATTGCGCATGGATGTAACATTGGTTTCGTAGTAGACATTTTTAGGCAGATTCACTTTCCGAAACGCTGCGGCAAGATGATGAATGACATCGCAGCCCGGGATGAGTTTCCTGACAAGTTCCGTGTCTGTCACGCTCCCGATGTGGATGTCAGCGCCTTTTTTAGCCAGCCTGTCGTAGACGATGCCATTCTGATTGTCCAGTACGACAACTTTATGCCCTTCGTCAAGCAGTCTCTCGACAAGATGGCTGCCCGTAAATCCTGTTCCACCCGTTACCAATATCTTCATTTTCTCCTCATCTCCACAATAACTGGCGAGCCACCCAGCGCGGTCAACCCCAGCGCTCTGCACAGGCCTTCCAGGACGGCGGACAATGTGCGGCATTTCAAGGCGCGATGCAAGACCATCGGAAGGAAGAATTGCTTTTTTTGGCGCACCAATCGGAAACCGTTCCGTTCAAACTCAGATCGAATTTGCTCATGCTGAAAGAGTGTCCATGTGCGCGTGTTCTTTTCGATCCTCTTCTTCGCGTCAAACAAGGCGGGGGCGATCATGTTCACGCTTTGACTGGTAGGATAGTCAACAACCACGGCAGATTGAGCCACGCGGCAGAGCTCTTTTACCAGTGTCGGCCATCTCTGGCAGTGCGTGAGCATGCGAAAAGCTATTACAGCCTCAAACGATTTGTCGGGGAAGGGGATCTCGATTACGTTACCCACTCTAAATACGCATTTCCCGGAATCAACGACTCTTGCGATACGTTTGCGGCAGGATTCGGAACTACTCAACACTGTGACATTGTAGCCATCCCTGCAAAGCGGGATGGTGAGCTGACCATGCCCGCCGCCGACATCCAGGATCGAGCAGCCTGGTTTATCCCGTAGGAATCCGAGCGTAATCTCCTCTTGCACGTTAAGCATCCATTCGCCCTCGGGTCCGGCGAAACGCGCCGCGTACTCATCAGACGAAGTCTCAATGTCCGCCGTTTCCGGAAAATTATGCTCGCCACTGGCCATCTCAACGCCTTGCATTTAATTGCTGTTTAGAGTCTGACCACGGACTGTATCCGATGATGAAAACCCGCGCAAAGGAAAATCGTTGTGAGAATGGGAGAAGTAGGCTGGGTAACGAGTGCTAAAGCATGAATTGACTTTATAGTTGGGATAGGTAGCCTAATTCGAAAATGAATACGCGCGAACGATTTCATGCTATCATGAATTTTGAGCCGTTTGATCGTCTTCCTCTGCTTGAGTGGGCGGCGTGGTGGGACAAAACGATTGAGCGATGGCATGGCGAAGGACTTCCTTTGCAGCTTAACGACGGAAGCGCTATTTGTGAGCATTTTGGTCTGGATATTTACAAGCAAGATTGGTTTGGCATTGTGGCGAGGGATTGTCCGCCGCCACGTGCACATGGTGCCAGCCTCGTTGAGTCCGAGGCTGACTATGACCGGGTTTTGCCGTATTTGTACCAGGCAAAACCAGTTGACGATAAGAAATGGACACATTGGGCCAAAGAACAACAGAAAGGGGATGTTGTCCTTTGGTTCACGGTCGAAGGATTCTTCTGGTTTCCGAGAGCACTGTTTGGGATTGAACCTCATCTATATGCCTTTTATGACCACCCCGAACTGATGCATCGGATCAACTCTGATTTTGCCGACTGGATACTGATGGTGATCGAGCAAGTGTGTTCCATTTGCACACCAGACTTCATGACTTTCGCCGAGGACATGAGCTACAATAACGGCCCCATGATCTCAAAAGAGCTATTCGACGAGTTCATTCGTCCGTACTACGACAGGGTAATTCCATCATTGAAGAAACACGGGATCATCCCGATCATTGACTCGGACGGGGATGTTGCAACTCTGGCAGGCTGGTTTGAAGATGCCGGACTCGATGGCATTTTGCCGCTGGAGCGGCAGGCTGGATGCGACATCGCATCTTTGCGGGTCAATAACCCGAAGATGAAATTCATCGGCCACTTCGACAAGATGACGATGGATAAAGGCGAATCCCGTATGCGTGCGGAGTTTGAACGTCTTCTCCCTACAGCATCCAGAGGCGGATTCCTGATCAGTTGCGATCACCAGACGCCTCCCGGTGTCTCGTACGAGAGCTATTTATCTTATCTGGCGCTATTCAGGGAATATGCTGCAAAAGTGGGTGCAATGTCGCTAGCACATACCTGACTTTGTGAGCCGCAGCGAACTATTCTGTTGAACAGAACGATGCGCCTACAGAACTGAGAACATTGGTTGACATTGCCGTGGTGCCACCTTATCGCTTGAATTGGACTTTCGATGGTGAATGAGAAAACTGATCTGTTTGTTTGGTAAGAAAGACAAAGGAGGACGGAGAGTGAAGAAAAAGAACGGAGACATCGGTGAGCAGGCAGCGGTGGTCTTGCTGGTTGCCCTATGCGGTATGTTGACTGAGGTTTCGGCGTTCGCCGAACAGTCGCCGAAAACCAATACTGAAAGCGCTGTCGCTGTGGGGACAAACACGGTTGCTGTCAGCATTGACGACCAATTGGCTGCGATTCAGGACGCAATTGATGATACCGATGACCAGGGAAAGCGTATTGTGGAAGCATCCCACCGTGAAAACGTTATTCGCACATTGACGCACATTCAACAACTTATTGAAAACAAGGATTTTCGTGGCGCTTTACAGGAATGCGCCAATGTTTTGTCTCTTTCGCCGTCGCCGTCATTCCATAAGATGGTCAAGGAGCTTCATGACTCGATTTCGCTTCAGATAAAGGCCGATCAGACGAAACTGGCCAAAGACATGCGCGATATATTGGCCGCAATCCCAACTGCGTGCGCTGCCGCGACAAATGCGGCAGATCTTCAGTCTCTAAATGAGCGGGTCCAGCAGGCGCAGAACTCCCTGGCCCGGATGTCTGATAATGATAATCCGGAACTGTACGTTCTTCGCGAAAATCTGCAGAATGCTCATGAGCTGATCAGAATGTCAGTGAACTGCCTTGCGGCAGAATCGGCAGGTGATCTCTCGAAAGCTGTCGAGTCCATGAATCAAATGATGTCCATGTCCTCGTTTAGCTCCTTCGCATCCAGCCCGGAAATGATAAAGAAGCTGGATCGTTTACAGTCGGCCGTAGCAGAGGAAGCCATGAAAGTCATCAAAGCAGCGCGTGATGGACTGGGTAAAGTAACGACTTCTCAAGATGTGCACGCTCTTTCTCTTGATTTCAACCGACAGTATTCGCGAGTGCAGCGGTACTCCTATAATGATCCCGTTATTCAGCAGGATTTGGAGAGCACTCGGAATGCCCTGAGCTCGTGGGCGCGTCTTCTTGGCTCTGAAGAACGAGGTGATATCGCATCGGCGTTGCAGGTGCTGCAGTCCATGGAAAACAATTATTATAGCCGGATGGATAGCTCGTTGGAGAAGATGCTTGCGCCAAAGCGAAGTGCCCTTATTGTGAAACTACTTAATCAATCAATTGCAGTCGACGACTCGATAATCAAGGTCGTTAGCGACCAGGTGGCGACTGTGGATTCATTGGAAAAGCTTATTGAGCTGCGCCACAGGCTGACACCGATCTCATTCTTCGCCACCCAACGAGCAGGCTATGAGGCGTCCCAACCAGAAATTCAGTCTTTCCTGGCCGATATCCAGACGCTGGAAATCTGGCGCGACTCCCTGCAAGTCAAGCAGTATGGGGTGATTCTTCAGCTGCAATCTAACCCGCGATACTATTCTTCATACACCTCCGCTCATCGCTGGAAGGCGATCGTAAATCGTTACCAGAACCAGATGCGAGCACAGGCGCTGGCTGAGATGTTTGAGTTGAAAGGTTTCGAGGTGAAGGAAGGCCAAACGCCAGACCAGATGCTGCTTCAGGCGGCAGACAAAGCGGCTGCCGATAAACAGTGGGAAACGGTTGTCTCATATCTGGATGCGTATAAGGTTGTATCCTTCGGCGGCCAGAATGTTCCGGCTTCGCTCACCGATGATATCAATGGGTGTCGCAATTTTATAGCCGCTCGAAACTACGAGAAAGCAGGAGATGTTAGGCGGGCGTCAGCGGCTTATCTGGCAGTGCTGGGCTCACCATCCAAAAGAGCGCCAGTTGAAGATGCCTTCAGGGAGATCGCCCGACTCCGTAAAGATAATCCGGATATTTTTGAAAAGGCCCAAAATATATCTGTGACTGTACCAGCAACGATTGACGCTCCATAAGTCAGATGAGTGGATAAACATTGTTTGTTTAAGATTGTAACGACGTAGGAAAGGAAGGAATTCAACAGTGAACAATGAACAGGTGGAGTTGAAAGGTGTCACGGTTTTGGCGAAAGCGAATGTCTACTTTGATGGAAAAGTAGTGAGCCATACGGTTTTGTATGCGGATGGTACTCGCAAATCGGTAGGAGTTATTTTTCCGGGAAAATTCCATTTCGGCACTCACAAGGCTGAGCGGATGGAGATTACGGCTGGCGAATGTACTGTAAAGCTCGATGGCAAAGCCGAAGTCAAACACCATGCCGCCGGTCAGCAGTTCGAAGTCACGGCCAAGTCCGGCTTCGACATTGAAGTGAAGTCCGGCTTGTGCGAATACGTCTGCACATATCTGGCGTGACGAATGTGACATGGACATCTGCTGAGAAGATATTGCAAGCCGCACAAAAAGAGCCTGCAGAGCAATATAATATATGGAAGGCTTACGGGGAGTGAGCAAAGTTCTATTCATAGCTTCGCAGCCGTTCTTCCAATGGCGGGGTTCGCCGATCCGGGTCGGCTTCAATGTCCGCGCACTGGCGGAACTGGGCTATCAAGTTGACTTGCTGGTTCTTCCCATCGGGGAAAGGAGAGAAATTCCTGGCGTCAGAATCCTGCGGGTCCCGAATGTGTTGATGGCGAAGAAGATTGCGATTGGTCCGTCGGCAAGCAAGGCGTTCTTCGATTTCATCATCTTCTTTCAGGCGCTTGGTTTGGCGCTGAAGAATCGCTATGACGTTATTCACTGCGTGGAAGACACGGGTCCTATTGGTGTTCTGATCGCTGGCATGACCGGTTGCAAACTTATCTTCGAAAAGCATTCGGACCCATTTTCGTACAATAAAGGATTCTTTCGCAATCTGATCATGCGCATGTACGCGGCAGTCGAGCGATTCACAATCCGGCACGCCGACGTCTCGATCGGTACAGGCCCCGGACTCGCCGGCCAGATTAAAGAGGTTGGTGCGGGCCAACCGATTCACCATATTTTTGATATTCCCTCGTCGCTCGAAGAAGCGACCATGGAAAAGACTCAGCGCATCCGGAGAAAGCTGATGCGCAATGATAGCGAATTACTGGTCACGTATGTGGGTTCGTTTGCCGTTTATCAGGGTGTTGATCTGTTGTTCAAGGCCATACCGGAGGTGCTCAGTAAACAGTCTAATGCGAGATTCGTGATAATAGGCGGATCTGAGGATGAGATCGCGAAAAGGAAGTCCCAATTGATCGCGGATCACGCCGATAACTCTGTAGAGTTCGTAGGAAAACTTCCGCCTGACGAACTGCCGGACTATCTTGCCGCATCGGACATCTTGCTCTCTCCACGGATCGCTGGAGTCAATACGCCGCTGAAACTTTTGGATTATTTGAAAGCTGGACGTGCTATTGCCGCGACGGATAGCGAGTCGAACAGGCTGATTCTCGATGAACGGACAGCGATTCTCACGAAGGCGGAGCCGCAGGCGTTTTGTGACGGAATCTGCAGGCTGCTCAATGAGGCGGCCTTAAGACGGATGCTGGGATCGAACGGAAGGAAGCTGATTGACAGGGTTTACAACTACGCTGAGTTCAAACAGAAGTTAGCCGATTGCTACGCTGCAATTCTTGTTTTACCGTAAAGTGAATAGTGGCTCTGTTCTCTTAGTTCTGTACACTCTTCTTCTGCCTGTCGCCCCAGTTGCCGCGCGTCGGCTTCTCTTTCTTACAGGGATTCCTGTTTGCCACAACGTGGACGCTGTTTTCGCCAAGCTCTCGCTCAATTGCCTGGAGCAGTTCATCATCAGGGAGCACCTTAAGACTGACATCCGTATCAATGAACACCTTTTCACCTCCAGGTAGCTGAAGACATATTACCACGGGCGTGTTGCCTGGATGTGCGACCAGGATGTCCTTGATCTTCTCCAAGGTGTGGTCGTTGGCCTTTGCGCATGGCACGTGGATGCCCACACGTTCTGAGAAGTGCTTCGCTGCGTCGGCCAACGGATATATTTCGTATGCGATCAGTTTCGGTGGTTCTTCTTTCTTCGAGACTTCGCCGCAAACGAGGATGGCTGCATCCTGGACAATGTATGAACCGTATTTCTGGTAGGTATCTGAGAAAGCGAGAATTTCCATGGTGCCGTCCAGGTCTTCCAGTTGAACTATCGCCCATGCCTCCTTTGTTGTCTTGCTGATCTTCCTGGAAATCAGCGAGACTATGCCGCCAATCCTGGTCAGCGATTTGTCCTCCAGTTGCGAAATCGTTTTGACTGTGGCAAGACGATAACGCTCCAGGATGTGGGCGTGTTCTGTCAGCGGGTGACCGCTCATGTACATTCCGACGAGCTCCTTCTCGGCAGCCAGCAAAACACTTTCATGCCACGGAGAGCAATCGGGAATGGCATCAACGTTGGCATCGCTCTGCGTTGCTGGATCCAAGCCAAACAGGTTTCCTTGACCGCTTGCGCGGTCCTTCGCCATGCTCGCGGCCCGGGACATTGCCCAATCTATCGCATTGAAAAGTCGGGCGCGGTGCATCTTGAGGGAATCCATGGCCCCGCATCGCACAAGACTCTCAACGACCTTCTTGTTCACAGTCTGTCCATCGAGGCGTGAACAGAAATTGATCAACGTGGTGTAGGGACCTTCCTTCCGGCGTTCCCTTGCGATGGCGTCAGCGGCTCCCTCGCCAATGTTTTTGATGCCTGCGAGTCCGAATCGGATGGCATCGCCTGCGGGCGTGAATCGGACCCCGCTGGTATTGATATCCGGAGGAAGTATTTTAAGCCCGATTTCCTCAGCCTCGGAAATGAATACTGGCAATTTGTCTGCATTGCCCATCTCGCAGGACAGAAGCGCTGACATGAACTCGGCGGGATAGTTGGCCTTGAGATATGCCGTCTGGTAGGCAATGACAGCGTACCCTGCGCTATGCGCCTTGTTGAACCCGTAACCTGCAAACTTGGCCATGACATCGAATATCTGTCCGGCAAGCTTCGTGGATATGGCGTTTGTCTTCTTGCAGCCATCCACAAATCGGGCGCGCTCCTTTTCCATTATCTCGCTTTTCTTCTTGCCCATGGCCCTGCGCAGAATGTCTGCTTGTCCTAGCGAGTAGCCGGCGAGAACGTTCGCAGCCTTTTGCACCTGCTCCTGATAGACCATTACGCCGTAAGTCTCTTTGAGAATGGGTTCGAGCAACGGATGTTCGTATGTCACCTTCGCCTTCCCGCATTTTCGGTCAACGTAATCCTGAAGCATATTCATCGGGCCTGGACGATAGAGGGCGATCATCGCGATCAGATCCTCAATCCTGTTGACGCTGATGCGCCTGATAAGGTCGCGCATGCCTGCGCTTTCAAGCTGGAACACACCAACCGTGTCTCCGCGGTTGAACAACTCGTAAGTCGGCTTATCGTCGAGAGGCATTTTTTCAAGTTCGATCGTCACTCCGCGATGCTCCCGTATCAGGTCCAGCGCTTCCTGAATCACTGTGAGAGTCTTGAGACCGAGGAAGTCCATCTTGAGCAGCCCGATCTCACCGAGCGGTTCCATGGAAAACTGGGTGATTATCTGGCCTTCCTTGTCCCGCGCCAGTGGAATTATCTGGGACAGCGGCTTTTCGCCGATGACGACTCCAGCCGCGTGGGTCCCGGCATTGCGTTGCAGCCCTTCGAGCGCGAAGCCAATATTGAGGATTTTCTTGCAATCTTCGTCGGTATCGTGCGCCTTCTTGAATTCTGGATTTTGTTCCAGTGCCAGCTTCAGAGTCATCTTTGGATCTTCCGGAATCATTTTAGAGAGATAGTCGCACTTGCTGTAAGGTATTTCCAACGCCCTGCCGACATCGCGTATGACGGTTTTCGAGCCCAGCGAGCCAAATGTTATTATCTGTGCCACATTCTCCTTGCCATACTTGTTCTTGACGTATTCGATCACCTCGCCGCGGCGGGTCTGGCAGAAATCTATGTCAAAATCCGGCGGTGAGACGCGCTCCGGATTGAGGAAGCGTTCGAAGATGAGGTCGTAACGAAGCGGATCAATGGCCGTGATCCCGAGCACATACGCCACAAGACTGCCGCCTCCCGATCCGCGGCCTGGTCCGACTGGTATCTGCTTTTCGTGTGCAAAGCGGACGAAATCCCAGACGACAAGAAAGTAGTTTATGAAGCCGGTCTTCTCGATCACAGTCATCTCATGGTGGAAGCGGGCAACTATGTCGTGCTCGATTGAGTCCTTCGGATTGACGGGATCTTTTATGCCGTACCGGCTGGTGATTCCTTCGAATCCGAGTTTTATAAGGTAGTCTTTCTGCGTTATTCCCTTCGGTGTGACGAAGGTTGGGAAATGGGGCGATCCAAACTCTATTTCGAGATTGCATCGCTCCGCGATTTCGAGCGTTCTATCAATGGCGCCGGGGAACTCCGCCAGTGCCTGTTCCATCTCGGCCCTGGTCTTCATATAGAATTCGTTCGTGCGATAGCGCATGCGGTTCCGGTCGCTCATGACTGTCTGGGTTTGGAGGCACAGCAGCACCTCGTGGGCAGCGGCATGTTCTTTTTTAAGGTAATGCACGTCGTTGGTCGCCACTATAGGCGCGCCACTTTGTCGGGACAATTCCAGCATGTGCTGATTGACCTTGGTCTGTTCCGGCAGGCCGTGATTCTGCACTTCAAGGAAGAAATTATTTTTGCCGAAGATGTCCAGATATTCGCCGGTTGCTTTCACCGCACCAGCAAGGTCGTCGTTGAAAAGACGATTGGCCGGCTCGCCTTTCAAACATGCCGACATCCCTATGAGCCCATCATGATGCGAGGCCAGTATCTCCCTGTCTATTCGAGGCTTGTAGTAAAAACCTTCGAGATGAGCCGCGCTTATCAGAGTCATCAGATTGGCGTATCCCGTGCTATTCGTCGCCAGCAGGACGAGATGCGAATTATGAGATCTCGAAACGTCGCTTTTGCGTTCGAAGCGACTTCCCGGCGCAACATAGGCTTCGCAGCCTACGATGGGCTTAACTCCTTTTGACATCGCTGTCTTGTAGAAATCTATAACTCCGTACAATACGCCGTGGTCGGTAATCGCGACGGCGGGCATATCGTTGGCCAGTGCGTGATCAATGACCTGACCTATACGACATGCGCCGTCCAGAAGACTGTAACCAGTGTGAAGATGCAGATGAACGAATTGCTTGTTTTTCACAAAATACGATATAGGTGCCTGTCTAAAAAAAAGAAAGCTTTTTCATGGTAATCCCTGAGTTACAGGATGGCCGTAACGGCCACCCCTAAAGTTCGGGGTGCTTCGATTTGGATCCGCTATAGACACACTCTGAAGGCAATGATACTATCGCGCCACGTATTGGAGAAACATGAGAAAAAAGCAGATTCAACGCAGTCGTTTGAATAAAGCCATAGCAGATAGCGCCGCGACTATTCTCTCACTCAGTTTGGCTGTGGATAAAATCGCGACGGTCAGCGAAGTGATCATTCGTGCGTTGAAGGCCGGTGGGAAGATACTCACGGCTGGAAATGGGGGCAGCGCCGCCGAGTCTCTGCACATGGCTGAGGAGTTCACAGGCAGATTCAGGACAAATCGCAAGTCACTGCCGGCGATTAGCTTGGCGGCAGATTGCACGGCTTTGACGTGCATAGGCAACGACTTTGGATACGAGGCCATTTTCAGCAGGCAGGTCGAAGGGTTGGGTGGAAAAGGTGATCTGCTTATCATCTTCAGCACAAGCGGAAATTCACCGAATTTGGTACGGGCGATGGAAGCCGCCCGAAAGAAGAAGATGACTGTTATTTCTTTTCTGGGGCGCGGAGGCGGATCTCTGGCCGGGAAAAGCGATTATGAAATCATTGTCGAAAGCGGCGTGACGGAGCGAATACAGGAAGCGCATCAGGTCCTGATTCATCTGATATTGGATACCTTGGAAGACGCATTTCCGGAGGGCAAGTAATCATGCGTTGCTCTTTTGTAACGCGATACGGCCGCTTGCTGCTTGCGCCGCTCCTTTTCCTTCTTCCGTTTATCGCCTCGGCCGATTTGGCTATCAAGTTGAAGCTTGAGCACACCTCTCTCCTGCAATTCGAATCCGTGAATGCATTTGTCACGATCCATAACGATTCCGACGAGACCGTTTTTATGGGAACGAATGAGGCTGACGGCAACGCCAGGATTCAGTTTGTCATAGAAAAGGGGAAGGACGATATCGCGCACAGGATCAACCAGCGTCCGATAATCACAAGTTTCAAAATCAAACCTGGCGAGACATGGGAAACTGTCAGAGATATTTCAACCTGGTACAATCTGAGGGCTATGGGTAGATACATGGTAAAGGCGATTGTCTATGTGAACGGACGCGGATGGGAATCAAACACCGAGATGATTGATGTCGTGGGAGGACTGGAAATAGCGTCCACGTCGAAAAGTCTATCCGGATACGATGACATGCCGCTTACGTACGCACTCAGATATTGGAGCAGGGATGGCGGGGAATTTCTCTTCCTACGTGTTGACGATGAAAAGACAGGGACGAATATTGGAGTCGTGCAGCTTGGCCGACTAATACGCGTATCCAAACCCGTTCTGGACGTTGATAGAAACGGTAATGTGATCGTGTGCCATCAGTGCGGGCCAGATTGCTATATGTGGTCCTCTTTTAAGTCCACGAGAAATGGCCTTGTGTTTGTGGATCAGACTTATCATCTACCCAATGGGGACCCTTACCCGTTCAAAACCGGGAAAAAGGCCGCTGGCGAATCGCTTCAGTGATTCGCCAGCTTTAATTCGCGACATGAATTGACATCTCGCCCGATTATGGTAACCATCTCCGGCGATTGCTCCATTTTTTTGTGATCGGGTAGATGTTGGTTACGGATGGACTAACGGCGAAACAGGAGTTTGAAGGATGTCTCAACATTCAAGTCTTAAGTCGGCGAGCAGGATTGTCGCAAAAAGAAACGTGCTGAAACGATTCGAACGCATAGAATTGCTTCGAACACGCCGTAAATGGAAGACGGGAGATCGAGGGGTAGGGCTTCCGAAGACCAAACCGTAAACAGGGACACTCGGTGACAATGCTTGGATCAGCCTTATTCTATTCGAGAGCGTCTTGGTTTGCGATAATTCCGGCTATTTCCATATGCATTGCAATTCCCGCCATCTGTGCCGCTGTTGATGCAAGAATCACGGCGGATCGGGTTAATCTGAGAGCAGGCCCCAAAGAACAAGCGGAAGTTGTTGCACAAGTACCGAAAGGTACGATTCTCGTAGTTCAAGGAGGATTGGAGAACGATTGGGTATCAGTTGTTCCACCCGCGAATGTGAGCTTATGGGTTTACGGCGACTTGGTTAAGGATGGGGTCGTCGCTGCGTCAAAGGCGCAGGTGAGGGCTGGTCCCGGAATCAGCTACAGCATAGTGGGCTCCCTTCAGAAGGGACAGATTCTTACGGTTCGGCAGACGACCGAGGACTGGTTGAAGATTGCGCCCCCTTCTGGATGCCTTCTTTGGATTAACCGCAAATACATCGAAGCCGTCGGCGCCACGAAAGAGGAAGTCAGGCTGGCGCCCAAACAACCGCCAGAACCGGTCGCAGCAGATGAAGTAAAACCACAGGCGGAAATCCAACATGAAATACAGCCAGGTACGCAAGCTGTTGTTCGTGCCGAGCAGCTAAAACAGCCGCCCGTGCCGCAACCAGAAAGCCCCGGAGTGCAACAATCTCACTCCGCTTACGAGAGTTTAAACCCGGACACACTCATCGGAAGCATGGAGCAGGGCAAGCATGTCGAATATGAAGGTTTCTTGAATTACTCAAGTTTCGTCCTCAAACGCCCCAGCAAATATATTCTAGTGGTTATGGATGAGAAAGGGCGCATCGTTGATTCGTGCTATGTGCTGGGCAAGGAAGCCCAATTCGAAGCTCTTGTCGGCAGACAGATACATATTTCCGGCAAGGAATATTGGGTCCAAGGGGTCCGATATTCGGTTATTGCTCCTGATGAAATTAAGCTGGTTCCACGCCATGCAATTCCAGCAAAGCAGTCCTGACAGCGTCCAGGACGAACGAGGGAGTTGAAGCTCCGGCGGTCAATCCAACCACATTGAATCTTCGAAGTTCGCCCTCGTCCAAATCCTCTTTTACGGCGATATGAAAAGTTGGTCTGAGCGTTTTTGCCAGGTCAACAAGACGCATCGTATTAGCGCTATGAGGGTCTCCCACAACTACGATGGCTTCCACGATCTTCGCAAGCCCGACGAGGTCATTTTGCCGGTTCTTTGTCGATTTGCAGATCGTGTCCAACACAAGCGCCGACGGGAATCTGCATCTGATTTCATCGGCCACTTTCTTATACGATTCGGGTAGTTGAGTGGATTGCGAGACAACGCAAAGAGAGACAATATCAGGAAGCCGACTAATATCATCAGGACCGCTGACTACGAACCCCCTCCCCATTGCATGCCCGAGCAGGCCTTCCACTTCAGCATGCCCCGGATCGCCGAAGACTACAATGTGAAATCCCTCTCTGGCTCGTTGCGCAACCAGACGTTGTATGCTGGCCACATCGGGGCACGTCATGTCGACAAGTCTCGATGTGACACTCTCAAGCATTTTGTACCGGTCAGGTGGTATCCCGTGAGCTCTGATAAGAATGACCTTGTCACGTGCCAGTGATGGATCTCTCAATTCCATAATATTCTCGCCGCGCAGCTGATCCATCATCTGTCTGTTATGAATCAAAGAGCCATCTGTATAGATAGCATGCTGTTCCTGTTGGGCCAGTTTACGGGCCTGTTCCACGGCACGTTTCACGCCCCAACAGAAGCCGGCTGATTTGGCAACAATTACCTTCATGGAGAAACATCCAGTTTAGTTCGTAACGCTGATTCTGTAAAAAGCTGATACGTTGTGCACGGAGCCGGTGTCAGTGTACGAGTTCGATGGAGCTGTGGCGGCTTTGGTCGCCAGAAGCGCCCACACGCCAATCGGGAGATTTGTCGTTCGATAAACCCTATAGGTCCTGCCAGTCTCGCTGGCCCATGCAAGCTGGAAGCCATTGCCGGCTACCAATGAAATCCTCCCGATCTTAAATGCGGAGAAATCGAATGCCATGGAAAAATAGCTCCACGGAATGTAATTTACGTTCGTTGAGACCGGGTTTGAAAAGGGCAGGCCCGGGCCGTTTGTCGAGCCCCACCAGTTGCTGCTCGCGTTTACGAAATTGGTGGAGCCGGTCGTAAAAACTCCGTAGCTGAAGTTGCTGACAAAGTCATTGTGTGGAAGTCCCACATCAACAAGAGGATCGTGTGGAAGACTAACATCGTTTGTGCCGGACGCGACATAGGCGCCGTAATCGAATTTGCGGACACTGTTCAACATGGCGGAGGCTCGCACCCCGTTATTGTTCGTCGTTGAAGGCGTGATGTCGTATTCGAACAACATGCCGACGCTCCGGTCCGCGTTAGTGCTGGAACCTACCACAGTATTCTCGCTAACCAAGTGGTCCGTCGTCCTGAAAGCTGCAACATTCCATGGATCGTAATCCGCCTGAACCCAAATGCCACGAGCGGGAATGGCGTTCGACGACGGCGTGACGCCTGCCACGGAAATGTGATTATTTTCTATAAGGGCCTGTCCGTGCGCGCCGCTGATTCTGATGCCTATAACACTGTTCGTGACAGTGTTAAGCGCTATGTTGATTTTTTCACCGTCGGTGCCAAACTTGTTTGCCCACAACGCAGTTGCGCAGTTGGCGAAATAATTTTGGTCAATAGTTACCCAATCGGTCATGTTGGACGTGTAATAACACGATGCGATATACATGCCGGCGTACGCAGTGGTTCCGCTGACAGAAGCAATCTCGTTGTACTCACAAGTGGCCGGAGTATGCTGGAGCAGGATGCCTGTGGCCAGAGATACATTGGTGGCGGTTATATTTTTAATGAGGTTGTATCCGAAGTATCCCCGGACCGAATCCGTGTCGCCCGGAGCAGGGAAAGGTGTTTCTCCGACTGAACATATGCCGTAACCAGCGACATTGCTTATGACACAATGGTTGACGTTGAGAGGTCTATAGGTGGAGTATATTCCGTATTGTATATCTGGAACTCCGTTGCTGTCGGCGTCACCAAATATCGAAAGAGACTGGATCACGACATTTGTCGTGTTGACGAGGATCAGTGCTGTTTCAGGATAGTTAGTCGATGGCGGACGAAAGATGGTTCGTGATTGATGGCGGGAAAGAGGTGGATTGTCTGGCTGGTAACCGTCGGAACCGCACAGTGTTACCGGGGTGGAAATTGCCAGCCATTCACTGAATTGTCCTTCGCCAACCATGACCGAGTCGCCAGGCAACACCTGCGCCAGCGCATGGGTCACGGTCAGCCACGGATTTGTCACGCTGCCCGTATTTACGTCGCTGCCGTTCGTGGTAACATAATAGCTCGCCGCCCAACAGTGTCCTGTGGCGCCCTGCAGAAGCAGAATAACGCCTGACAGCAGTGCAAGTGTGCGTATGGGGCTCATATTGTTTCTATTTGTGATTCTGCTGAAAAACATCCGCCCTCACAGAGGGCGGCTACAGAAGGCACGAAAATGCCCGGCTTATGTTCTGTAGCTGACCCTAACGCTCGGGGCGGATTCCGGGTTATTCAGTGGAATCTATTTATGATATTTCGTGTAATGATACAACAAATGAACTGCAATCTCAACATACAAGAATAAAGGGGAATCCATGCTTTCGCCTGTAGCCGCGCATGCTAACGCTCGGGGGCGGACTCCGGGTTATTCAGCAGAATCTCCAATGAAGTGCAGACCCTGCCCGTGAGCTTTTCTTTCTCGCTTTTCGTGATATTTTATGATCTAGTGCAGGCAAACCGAGATTTTTGACTCAGTGCCAGTTGCACTGGTCGCGAGATGTTGCGGAATGACGGATTCGACACAGAAGAACGACGATTCGATGATTCGTGATCCTGATCGTTTCAAAATGATCAGCGCTTTTGCGGGTCACATAGCGCACGAATTCAATAACTTTCTAACTCCACTCACTGCTTATCCGCAAATAATCAAGGAAGCTTTGCCTCGAGGAACACAGAACGAGGAGCTATTGGATGCAATCGAAAAGACCGCCAATGACATGACGATCGTTGTACGGCAATTGATGTCTCTTTCTTTAAACATTTCGCAGGCCAGACGTATTCTCGATATTAACGCGATTGCGGAGAAGGTCGTTTCGGATGTGAGGATGTGGCCTGAAAGGCACGCTATTGAGATAGAATTGCATACGGCAAAGGATCTTGCGCAAATCAGAGGATCGGAGCAGGGGATTCACGATGCGATTAAAATCCTGTGCAGCAACGGGGTAGAGGCTATTTCCGGCGGCGGGCTGATAAATATAATCACCGATAATATTCGTGTTGAGACCGCCCGTCCAAGCGCAAGCGGACTTGAAATTGCAGCTGGAAGTTATGTCCGGATCAGCGTCAGCGATACAGGAAGCGGTGTCGCGGATCATGTGAGAGACAGGGTTTTCGAACCGTTTGTGACCACCAGAAAGGCGGCGGGAAGGCGTCGCGCCGGGTTGGGATTGACCGTAGCTTATAGAATCATGGCGGAGCATGACGGCTCGATTGATTACATAAGCGCAGTCGATAAGGGAACAACCTTCATGTTATACTTTCCGGTCGAGACTCTTTCTGAGCAAGTGCATGACCCTTTACCTCAGCCGACTGCCATGATCGCCCGCGACAAAGGCAGAGTGCTTATCGCGGACGATGAGAAGACGATACAACGACTTTTCCATATGATACTGTCCTCGACTCTGCCGGATCTCAAAATTGATCTTGCGTCAAATGGTGCGGAGGCGCTGGATGCTTTCGGTGCGTGTCATCATGGTGTAGTGATCATGGATCTCCATATGCCTGTCATGGACGGTCAGGCGGCATTCGCTAAAATCGAACGACTCTGCAAAGACAGGAACTGGGAAATGCCACCCATCATTTTCTGCACTGGCTTCGCTCCTCCTGATTTTGTAACGAATCTTGTCGCAGGAAATCCCATTCATTGTCTTCTGTCTAAACCTGTCAGTGTTCAGACGCTTGTTGATCTTGTCAAGGCCAGGCTGATGTAGGACAGTAATCTGCATGAAAACCGTCACCCTAATATCTGATATGCAAGCCGTTTCCATGCAAGCGCATCGAGATGGTCGCCGAATTGGCTTTGTGCCTACCATGGGTTTTCTTCACGAAGGGCATATGTCCCTTATCCGGCAGGCCAGACGTTTGTCGGACGTGGTAGTTGTGAGCATTTTTGTCAATCCAATGCAGTTCGGTCCACATGAGGATCTGGCCAAGTATCCTCGGGACTTTGAACGCGACGCGCGGTCATGTGAAGAGGAAGGTGTTGAAATCATTTTCGCCCCCACCGCAGCCTATATGTATGCGCCTAATCATAGCGCTTACGTCGAAGATGCTGTGTTGTCAGCCGGGCTGTGCGGAGCCAGTAGGCCGGGACATTTCCGTGGAGTTGCCACAGTTGTTGCAAAACTCTTCAACATTGTGCAGCCAAACGTCGCTGTATTCGGTCAGAAGGACGCGCAGCAAGCCCGGATTATTGAGCAAATGGCGAGGGATCTGAATTTTCCGGTCGAGATCATAGTTCTGCCTACGGTCAGGGAGGAGGGCGGATTAGCCATGAGTTCGCGGAACAAGTACTTGTCCGCAGGCGAACGCGAGCAGGCGCGCTGCCTATACACGGCACTTTGTGCTGCGGAGAAGATGTGTTGGGACGGAACTCTGGATGCGAAGCGTATCCTGGGTGAAATGAGATCCTTGATCGAACGCGTCCCATGCGCAAGGATAGAGTATATTGAAATAGTGGACTACGATAATTTGAAGCCGGTTGACAGGATAGAAGGCGAGACGCTCATAGCACTGGCAGTCAGGATTGGACAGACGAGACTGATAGACAATCTTCTTATCAACCCCGTAACGGGGTGACGGTTGGAGCGGAGTGGCGTTTCAAAGCGAGACTTTTTGCTTCTATCATCGCCGTCAAGATCGTGTTTAAATCCGAAGATGGCTCGGCAAATACCACATCTTCGGAAAGGCCCTGGCGTTCGGATTCAGGATCCTCAGAGAGCACAACTATTCCCGACGAAGGCCTGAGTTTCACTATTGCCCTGAGCAATGCCTTGCCTTCCTGCCCGAGCAACTGTCTGTCAATTATCGCAATGTCCAGCCCCCTGTTTTCTTCGACGCGAGCAAGCGCTGATATGATGTTGTCAACATGTTCAACATTTACGTTGAGTTCGGTTAGTTTTGTCGTGAGGGCGTTATTTGTCTTGCCCGCCCATGCCAGGAGTATTGCCCAATGCTCGATGTAAGTTCTCAACTCGGACGTCAGCTGGGGAGTCTGCTTTCGCTGGGAAAGTTTGCCGTGCGGCAGTGAGGCGCGGTAGAGAGGGGTTCCGTCTGATGCCGTGAGTTCCTGAAGAGTACCACCTGCTTCCTCGATCATTGATCGGATCACCGATAGTATTACGCCGGATCTTTCAGATGCATCTTTAAGCACTGATTCGCTTGTGGCAGCACCTGGTGCCGCCACCATGATGACAACTACGCAGGCATATCTGCCGGGCACATTAAAAAAATGAGACGCGCCAGGTTTCCCGGCGCGTATCGTCAGAATTCCGGGTGCACGCAGCGACTCCGATGCCAGAAGGGCGAGATTCAGCACGGCTTGTTCGATCTGAATGCCCGGCAACGCGACAGGTGCCAACTGCTCTTCGATTGAACATTCCACCTGCCATCCCATGGGAAGACTGTCGCGAAGCGTCTGGCATGCGTTCTTAACATGTTCGCCCAGCATATTGGTCGAGGGTCCAGCCAGGGCTGGCTGGGCAAGTTCAAGCAGATGACCGGCCAGCGCTATTCCCCGTTCAGCGCACTGTGTTATCTCCATGGCAGATGACGCCAATTCATGCGGCATGGATTTTGCCCGCCCGATAATGGAGGCATGTCCCGATATTACACAGAGAAGATTATTGAAATCGTTGGCGACGCCTTTGGCGATCTGACCAACCAGTTGAAGTCGTGCGGCCTGCCTTGCGCGCAGGCGCTGACTGTTCATCCCTGTGACATCGCTTATGAGAATCAGAGTCAGCCCTTCAGAAGGCTGAGAACGAAACCGGAGCGTCAGGGCATTGTCGGCTTTGGTGCAATCACGTTCGATCTCCGTTGGTTCATCTGCGCCAAGCAGCAATTGAACATCGTCTCGCGTCAGGGCGGGGAACGCTTCCGATATAGTCGTAATCTTGTCCAGCTGCACGACGGACATTTGCTTTGCCGCTGGATTAGCTCCCCCAATCTGTCCCTGACGATTGACCGACATCAAACCGTCATTCAGGAAATCCATGGCATCGACGAGCAAGCCGACACGTCGCCGGCTCTCGGATTCCGCTGCGAACTGGATTGCCCAGATTCCAAATGCGCCGGCAATCAGCATAAATCCAAGTGTAATCGTCCATATCAGGACGGCGACGACATGGAAATCAACCTCTGGCTCCTGAAGGTATGAAAGTGTGCGCGAGACTGCAACTGCGCCGATTGCGAAAAGAATTATGAGGAGGACGGCGTAACTCCAAACTTCTCTTCGGAAGAACTTCATTCAAGACTCCATTCGTCTCTGAAGGCAGGGCCGGTTTTACACCGGCCATAGCCGACATAAAGTCGGGTCTACCATGCACCTGCAACCACATGGCGTTTTGCATGGGGATTTATGAGACAGCACACTAGTTATCTCTTCGGAGAAGCCGTTCCTTGACTTTCATGGCCTGTGCCGTGTCGGCAGTCGTATCGGAAGCCTCTTTCAATTCTTTCAACTCGGATTGATATTGACGGCGTCGCACTTCGGAATAAATCGTATGTTTCTGTGTCAGCTGCGTGTCCTCAGGAAGACCGTCGCTACTCTTGATTGACTCAGGGGTCGCCATATTGACGGTGACAAATATAATAGTTTCGTCCTGTTTCTTGTCCTTATGGCTCCAGGAGAAAAGATATTTGCCTATTAGCGGAATGTCGCCCAGTAATGGTATCTTCGATCCACTGTCGTTATCGGTGGCTTGGGTCAGCCCTCCGATGGCCGCCGTCTTGCCGTTCTCCAGGCAGAATACGGTGCTGATGAACTTTGTGGAGATTATCGGATACGTCTGTGAATTCGGCGCGATATCCTCCCCTGCAATGCTGGTCAATTGAGGCTCGATTTTGACGGTTATATTGCTTTCGGTATTGATTGTCGGTGTGACACTCAACAGCACACCGGTTTTCACGGGGTCTCCCGGATTATATGTAACGACAGGAGCTATCCCCTGTTGTCCGGGTGTAACACTTGCGATAAACGGCCTGCGGACCTGGCCAATGAGAATATCTGCGCGCTGCTCGTTTGCCACCAGTATCTTGGGATTGGACACGATGGAGACCCCATTCTGCTGCTTCAATGCTGCGAGAACCAGATTGAAATCAGCGGCGCTGAGGACGGCGCTTTGCACCTCCGCTATCGTCTTGGTGAAAGTGTTGTTCACGACTGATTCGAGATTGTTCCCCTTGTCCTCTTGATTGACCGTGGCATAGGTGGGAAGTCCGCCGCCGGTGGCTAGCACCGTGGGGGCCACAGGCCCGCCTGGAGCTGCGGCGGATCCAGTTGCAAGTGATGAGCCGGGTAACTGCTGGCCGTTTTGATCGTATGCCTTGTACACTCCATTTTGGTTCAGCACATTGTCGAATTTCGTTTGAGTATTGTTTACCGAGTTGTTCCAGTTGTTGTTTTGATTGTAGCTGTAGTTCAAGCTGCTCGCGCTCAAATTATAGCCTTGGAGCGATTGCCAGTTTATACCAAGGTCCTGAATGGCCTCGTCGGTCAACTCAACAAACTTAGCCTCTATAAAGACCTGATCGCGCATTTTATCTATATTCGAGATTATCTTCTTTATCTCAGCCAGGTTGGGGTCCGTCGTTCTGATGACAAGCGCGTTCTTTGACGGAAAAGCGGTAACAGTGCCCTTCACATCAGATACCATTGAGCTGACAACAGGCAGCACGTTCGAGACCGAGGCATACTTAAGGAATATTGTCTCTACGACCATTTGCGCAGGTGCGCCTGGAATCTTTGCCACAATACTATATACGCCCGATCCAGGAGTCTTCTCGACCAGATCCAGATTGTTCATGTCGAGAATGGACATAAGGGCGGGTTTCCATTCAACATCGGCCAGATTAACGGTCACACGACCGGTAAGATTCGATGGCGACGCTATGATGTTAGCCCCCGATATTCTTGTGAACATGCGGACGACGTCGGCCATTTCCACATCGTCAAGCGTGATGCTGATGAGATTCTCGTTGAGAGCGTTAGTGACCGCCTGGGCTCCGGGGATATCGCCCTTATCGGTTGCGAATGCAACTGTCTCTCTCTCGCCATTTGCCTTGGTCTCGGCATTTGTCTTTGCTTCTTCCTGAGCATTTGTTGCAACTGCAATCTTGGGAACTGCTATCTGAGTTGCTGGGGCGAGTATTTCGATTGATGCATTGGTGTTCGCCTCTTCAGTCTTGACCGCCACAGAAACTGAAACTGTGGTAGTTGTGGATGTAGCGACTGCAAGCGGTGGGACGTTAAGTTCCATTGAGCTATTGGTATTTGATTCCTGATGTTCCACCGTTGCGGTAACCGTGGACGTGCCAGTCTCTATCGCAGTCACAGGGACTGGAATGTTCGTGGATGGAATCGCGGGGAGGGAAACCGGAGTGATATTGATCTCACCGGGTGCATTGGAAATTGCAGCAACGGGAAGAATCGCGCCCGGATTTTCTGGCTGCGGATTAGTCTCCAGCGTGGTCGCAACAGGTGGCGCGGGTGGTGTTGTTACACCGGCAACGTCTGTTGGTGCAGCAGATGTGCCCACAGCTGTAGTAACTGTGTTTGTAACATTCAATGACGTTGCAACGGTGACAACAGTGCCAGTTTCTGTTGCCGCCGGATTCTCCTGCGCCTTCAT
>CAZASC010000001.1:0-25986 GCA_964487695.1 uncultured Victivallales bacterium | reverse complement strand
ACTCGTCTCCATCAAGCCAACGGCGGAATGTCCTTGGGTATCAGTCACGAGGATGCTGTTTGGATATATTGCAAGAACTGTATATATGGCGTTAGCAGTATCGCTGTTCGGTGTGATCGTTCCATAGGACGAGTTGGACACTGTCCATGTATAAGGAGCGATACCATCAGAAACGGTGTAAAGGAACTGCTGGCCGATGAAAGTAGGAGATTGAGGTGTGGAGGGAGAAATTGTCAGGCTATTAACCTGATCCTGATTCTCTCCACTCATGTCGGGTGACGTGACACCGCCAATGGCGTCGGATATGGATGTGTTACCATCTTTCTCGCAGCCCGGAAAGACATACAGCAAGGCCAGTGCAAGGAGTATCAGAATCGTTGACGGAATTATCAGCTTTTTCAGCGCTTTCATTGTGTTCCTCCAGTTTTCTTTTTTCCTATGGCGGCACGTCTGCCGCAATTAAAATAGCTCTCCATTAAATTGCGACCATGCAGTCTTAATCATCATTGTCCGGCATCTTGTTAATCAGTGGTTTTGGCGCCGAGGCTGGTGACGTCGGAGCAGGAGTCTGAGCTGGCGCGGCGGTTTGCGTCGGTGTGGACGGCGTATCAGGAGTGGTGACCTTGCTCGGTTTTGATGGCGTTGTCGCACGGTTATCAGCAGTGGCATCCAGTTTCGTAAAGGTGACATTTGTCTCGGTTACCGTCTCAACTCTCCATCTGTACATGAAGCCGTCGCTTGACTGGGAAACGATTTCTCCTGCTTCGACCACACCGATACCTTCAATGTATGCCACATTCCTGCCGTTAGGTTTCTTCATCTTGGCTTTGACGTTGAGTTTTGGCCACTTGATCTCGTGGACGATTGGCGCGGCGATTTTTTGGGGCTGCTGATTCGTTGAGTTGCTCGTTGGGATAACCTCGTTGGAAGATGGCATTATGGACATGCCAACCGGCAGGAACGGATCGCGCAACTCCGCTACGACAGGCTGGTTGGTTTTGCCGCCTGCTGGCAGGCTTTGTGCCGGTTGTGCAGGCGTTACCGACGGTTCGCCGCCTTGCTGACAGTAGGCGGAAATCGCGGTGGAAACAGCAAGAGCTATCAGCAGATATTTATTTCTGTATGGGCTTCTTTGCCTCAAGTTGCTCCTCCATTTCCAGCTTTGCCACCTCAGCAAGTTGTTCATCCAGCTTGGCGGGCATATCCGTATCGCTCCAAGTCGGCCATTGGAGCTCGAACGCTATGAGCTGCTTACGTGGATCTTTTATCGGTTGGCCGGTGATCGTTATCGAACTCACACTATAATAAGGATTGGCGCTTTCGATCTGATGCAGGAGTTTTACAAAGTCACTATATCCGCATTCAACATTAACATGCACAATGTATGCCTTGGCGTTCCTTATATCACCAAGCCTGGAAACCTCTGTGAACCCGCCTTCATGCACGCCTGTGATCTTGACGCCGACACTCTTTCCCTGTGATTCAATGAAGTCGGTCGCTTCCAGAACGTAGTTGTTCAAGACCGGTTTTATCATATACTTGTCGGAAATATCCTTGATGCTCTGGATCGTCTTATGGTTGTTATCTATATCGCGGCCTCTTTGCTTGTTTTCTTTGTCAGCCTGGGCCAGTTTTTCATTGAGACTGACAATGTCCTTCTTCAGCTTTTCCCGTTGCTCAAGCATAGGCATGAGTCCGAACCAGATTGCGCAAACGATGACGGCCACGATGCCAAACCCGATCAGCCCCAGTATCTTCATCCGTTCGTTTTTGTCTGTGGGCAGTTTCATTAGAAAAGTCCCGGTTTATACGAGCATTCAATCCGGAAAAAACGGTCGTTTTTATTGTCATCCGTTGCATTTTCCGGGCCTTCGAACCTGGTTACCTTAAAGGCGTTGGTTGCGGCAAGACAGTTGGACAAAGAGGACGATTGCATAAGAACGTTCTGGAGTTGCATGACCAGTGTTTGAGCGGTATCGCCAACGGCCTGTCCATCCAGCGCCAAATTGTAAAGTCTGGCAGGAGCATTGTTGATCGGTTTCAACTCGGAAGCCATGGTCAGGGTGCTCAATTGCATCTTGTCGGGAATCTGCTTTTGGAGTCCCAGCAGCTGATCCGACCAATCGATGCGGGCGCGCCGCCAACCTTCCAGTTCGTTCAGCACGACAGCGTTGTTGGCCAGGTCCGCTCGCACTCTGAGTGAGAGCAGCTTCTTTGGTCCCTCGATATCCAAGGCTTTTTTAAGGCTATCGCGATCCGTCTTCAACTGCCACATGCTGAACATGAACCAGGCGACTATCAGCGCAAGAATGGATGGAACAACTATCGCCGAAATACGCATTACCGATTTTACGTTGATTACGCTTGCGCTGCGTCGTTCCGTATCAAGTATTAGATCAACTCGAAGGTTCATGATTCCTCAAATGTTGCAAGACATGCGCCGATCGCTGCGGCGAAACGCCATTCCTGTCCGGCGAGTTTTTCGGGCATGGCATCCTGCGCGACGGTAAGCCCCTGAAATGGGTTCCATGTCTCCACCGGCACACCCATCGAAGAATGTATTTCCTCTATGGAATCGCGCGACACAGTCAGGGCGCCCGAAACGCAGATCTTCGAGATGCGGCAGTTTTCGCGCCGCTCAACGAAATCCCGCGATACGATAAGTTGCTTCACTATGGGTTCCATTACCTCGCTCACGGATTGGGAGATGTCGAACGCTCCATCGGCAATTATGCCTTCCGCGGTTTCCATGTCAACGCCCAGGGTTTCCCGCACTTTGTTCAGAAGCGCGTTCGATCCGAATTTGAATCTTCTCACCAGTGCTATTATGCCTTTGTTGAAAAGGGCGAACGAACTGGTTGTCACCCCAAAATCGATGATGCCTACAGAGTCCTCATTGGCCTTGTCGCCAAGAGAATGCAGGAAAGCCGTCATTGCCGCCAGGCCGGAGATTTCGATCGAAAACGGCGCCGGGAGACCGGCAGGCAGCAACATGGGCAACGAGGAGGCTTCCTCCTCCGGAAGCGCGACAGCCAAAACCCTGGCTTCCTTCGCAGTCGGGGCTGTAACGAGTTTGTAAGAAACCCTGTAGTTGTTTGGATCGTCGAGGCCGAGATTTTCCACAACTTTGGCTTGTGCAGCATCATCGAAACGACCTGGAAAACTGAGAAGCTTGATGGTGCATGTTTCACCGGCGGCCGCGAATGAGGCGTATCGAGCCTTGAATTTTGGCGGCAGCACCAGTGGCGCGCTTGAGAAATCCTTGTCTCCGTCAGGAGAAGACGCCGGAATTATGTCCGCGGCGAGAACTGAGATGTCAGACTCGCTCTTCCGCATTCTGACGGCGTTGATCCCAACAGGCGTCAGATCAAGGCCAACAACATCTGTCGGTGCGTGCTTCTTTTTGAAGCGGGCCAGCAGTTCTTTCAGTGCGTCAGGTTTCATGGCATTTTTTCCAAGTGCGGCGATATTAGATGCAACTTCCGCGCAAAACAACAACAATTTTGCGCTTTTTGCCGCGCTTCAATGGCGTGGCTGGATCACTTAAAGTTTTTCGGGAATTGACTTGCGAGAGGCATATCTCCAGCGTTGAGCTAGGATGGTTTGGCGGGGCTTAAAAAACATTTTTAGCTTTTCCGCATCCTTCAATCAATCTCAACAATCAGGTCGTAAAATGTGCGGCTTCCATCATCTAAATATTATTCACATGAGGATAAAAGCTGACAAGAATTGAGTCGAAGCGGCTGGCATTGACACTTCCCTTAAAGATCGTACTTCCTCTCAAAATATTCATAAGCCTCATTTAACAACTGCATCTCTGCCATGGCCGCATCCTTCAACTTTTGCCCCAAATGCTGCACCTTGTCCGGATGATACTACATGGCTAGCTCCCGATACCGACGTCGGATATCTTCGCCAGTCACATCCCCTTTCAAAGCCAGGATCCTTCCATATTTTACTTCCAGCGGCTCTTTTTGATTTTGAGTCACACATTCCCCCAGCCGAGCCTGTTGTTGACTCGAAGCACCTTCACGCTTGGCATGTCTGGCAAACCAAGCTGCAAGAACGCGCCCAAGTTCCGGCATAAACAGTCGCGCATCTTTGAAACATTTCTGCGAGACGAGAACAGCCGATATTACTGAAATTCCCAATGCCTCATTCAGATTTACGGATGGCACTTCATGTCGTACCGCCTTGGCCGCCAGTAATGCGACAGGAGCAATAAAGAACACTATCCTGCTGAAGAATCCCATGTGGCGATAAACGAATCTGACTAGATAGAGGAATTGGAAGAGCAATGCCGTCGCGATGCAAACGACGTAGACAGTCAGAGATATCCTCAGGCAAAGCAACGCCAGCGCAGGCATCCATTTATCATAGACGCGTTGCCCCAGCAGGCGCATGAAGAGATCAACACCGTTGGCATATGCTGGTGCGAGAGTGAACCTTGCGACACATGTCCTGAACACAATGCCGAGAAGGGCAAAATTCAGCCCGAAGGCTATGACTCTTATCTCAAGTTGCTCAAGCAGCAGAATCCATGTCTTATAAAGATAAAAGTGAAAATTCTTTCTGGTGCTGAAGAAGAATCCCATGCCGACCTCCCTGCTAAACGAGAAGCTCGTCTATCAGGTTCACTGGCATTTTGCAGCTAGTTCGTGTACGCTTGGATTACGTAGAGAATATTATCGTTATCATAGACATTTATGCCAGATTGATTTGGCCCGCCGGAGCCTACAACCACATAATGCTTGTTGTTCATCGTGTAAGCTGGATCGAACCAGTATGGCTGTCCCCAAGGATCCGCCATACAGGTATTGGTTCCCATGTATGGGCCGTGCCAATTAGTGCCGTAGCTGCCGTCTGTTGCGACCAGACCGGCGTTTGAAGTGAAGAGATTCGCCACTGCAGCCGGATTAGCTGTCCACGACAGCGTCCTCGGCTGCCCGCCGCCGGTGTCAACAGTTCCGGGCCAGTACCCTGTGTCCCATGCGAGTTTATCGATGAAGGCGCCAAGCAGAGTCACATCGTTCGTGGCTTGCATCTGGAACACACTTGTTCGCACCTTTGAGTACGATGGAATGGCAATTGCAGTCAGGATGCCGATAATCAGTACCGTTATCATGATTTCAAGAAGTGTAAAGCCTGACTGCCAGTTTGAGACCGTTCGAATGTCTAACTGCTTCGCGTTCATATCATGTCCTCCATTCTCTGTATCAGATATTACCCTAAAACAGCTGACCTTGGAAAGCCGATTCTGACGGTCATTCACTTGCAACATCCCTATCCTCTGTAGACTTGCTTTCCACAGGTCAATGGTGTGTAGTAATGACACTCTGCTTAAAACATCCGCCACGAACGTTCGTGGCTGTTACAGAGCATAAGCCGGGCATTTTCGTGTATTCTGTAACCGCCCTTCATGAGGCCGGATGTTTTCAGCAGAAGCTTAATAAGCGGAATAATTGACGCTGATATGAACGTGCAAGCAAAATTCTTCAAGGCAAAGATTCTGGTTGTTGTCTGTGCGGGTCTGATGTTGATCGCGGGTGTTGTCTCGAAAAGGGCGATACAAGCGCAAAGCGACAACATAGAAGATCAGATCTTGCGTATGAATAGCCAGAGGGCCATTGACACTCTTTCAACGGAGTTGTTCGGTTTAACAAGCATTGCCAGCCAGTGGGCGGCATGGGATTCCACGCGGAGATTTCTGACTGACAGCAATACGGAATACATATCTGCAAATCTCACGGCCAGCACATTCGCTCAGCTAAGATTGAACCTGATTGTGTTTGTTGACGCCAAAGCACGCATAGTCAGCGGGCGGACGTTCGAGTCCTCTGGAAGCAATCCGCAATCCGACTCACTCCCAAAGTCACTTAACGAGCATCTTTCGCCCGATTCTCCGCTGGTGCGCGATTCAAATTCTGGAGCAGACATTGAAGGCATACTTGTATTGCCTGAAGCTGCCATGCTGATTGTGTCGCATCCGGTTAGAAATGAATCAGGTCGCGGCCCGCTTCTTGGAATGCTCATTCTCGGTCGCTATTTGGATAAAGACGAATTGCAATGTATAACGAAAGCTGTGGGCTTGCCTGTATCTATTGCGCCACTCGTGAAGGAGAGTCCGATGCGCAACGTTATTGCGCACGGCGCGAAGTTCGGCAGGGCGGAAACGGAGAGGGCCCATTCCGGGCCGGGCGCGCTGGTCGGACGCAGGACGCTTTACGATATTTACGGTTCGCCGACTGTATCGCTTGGCGTCACGATGAATGGCGACGTGTACGGGTTGGGATTGTCAACCTTCAACCGATACTATTACGCGATCGGATGGCTGTTGCTGACAGGACTGGCTCTTCTTCTAGCCAATATATGGATGATTAACAGGTCGGCGCTTTCGGCTGTCGGTTCGTCTGTCTCCAGCATCCGTCAGGCACTTGGAAAAGAAAACGGGGCGGCAGGCGGCAGCGGGGTTGATCGCGATGGGGCAGGGAAGGATGAGTTTTCGCAACTCACGGCGGCGATCAACGAAATGCTTGGCACGCTCGAAGTTGAGCAGTCGCGCTCCGACGAATTGAGGCGTGAATTGGCTCAATCCCACAAGATGGCTGTCATCGGCGATCTGGCTTCAACGCTCGCGCACGATATGAGCAACCCGACCAACGTCATCATGATGAGCGGCTCAACATTATCGCAGCTCTTCGATCAGCTCAAGAAAACGCTCGAAGAACGCTACCGAGAGGAAGGGGATTTTTCGGTCGGCATGCGGAAGTACAGCGAGATACGCGATGAGATTCCAGCCTTGCTTCAATGTGTCCAGTCCGAATCGCAGCGCATGGCACACGTAATCGCTGAATTACGGAACTATGCGCACTCTGTTGGAGACGCTTATTACGAAGAGCATGTGGACATCAACCGCGTGACAGCTTCTGCGGTCTCGGCGCTGCACGACAGGCTGGGTCGCGCTACGAAGCGATTCTCTGCCGCGTATGGGGCGGATTTGCCTTCACTGCGAGGTAATTCGTGCGATCTCGAACAGGCGTTGACCAATCTCATTCAGAACGCGTGCGATGCCCTTACAGATACGGAACAGAGGATCGCCGTGGAGACCCGGTGTTCGCCTGACAGCAAAACGGTCATCATCACGATCGCCGACGAAGGCAGGGGAATTCCGCCGGACAACATGGCGAGAGTAAAGGAACCGTTCTTCACCACGCGGCGCGCCGAAGGCGCGGCCGGATTGGGCCTTTCGGTTGCGTCTGCAATTATAAAGAAGCATGGTGGCAGGTTGAACATCGAATCGCCTGACGGGCGGGGCACTACGGTTAGCATAATCCTGCCAGTTGCGAAAGGGGGAAGCGTTGGGAACTGAACTGTATCCGGAGAAGGCTGTGCTGCTGGTGGATGACGAGATCAATCTCCTCCGCTGTTACGACAACGTGTTGCGAAATGCCGGCATAAACAATGTTATATCTTGTTCCGACAGCAGGGAGGTAAGCGGCATATTAGAACGCAGCGAGGTGCAAGTCGTTGTGACCGACCTGTCCATGCCAAACGTAACAGGCCGGGAATTACTGTCAATGATAACCACGAAGGACCCGGAAATTCCTGTCATGATTGTCACGGCCGCCGCCGAAGTGACCACCGCGGTGGATTGCATGAAGCAGGGTGCTTTCGACTACATTCTCAAACCTGTGGACGATAATCGGCTCGTAACAGCTGTGAAAAAGGCGATCGAACACTGGGATTTAAAGTCAGAGAACGCGCAGCTCCAGCGTCGCGTAATTACCGCGAGCCTGGAACATCCCGAGGTGTTCGCGGAAATAGTGACCAATGATCAGGCAATGCTGTCTATTTTCAGATACGCCGAAGCCGTAGCTTCGTCAACTCAACCGGTGTTTATCACTGGCGAAACTGGAGTTGGGAAGGAATTGATAGCGAAGGCACTGCATGTCCTCAGCGGCAGGTCCGGCGGCTTTGTTCCTGTAAACGTGGCCGGCCTTGACGACACTGTATTTGCAGACACACTCTTCGGCCATTCGCGCGGCGCCTATACCGGGGCCGACTCCGCAAGGCAGGGGCTGATAGAGAAAGCCGCCGGGGGCACGCTGCTGCTGGATGAAATTGGCGACCTGAGTACAGCTTCGCAGGTCAAGTTGCTCCGGCTGCTTCAGGAGGGTGAGTATTTGCCGCTCGGCGTGGACAGCGCAAAGAAGACGAATGCAAGAATAGTTGTTGCGACGAATCGGGACATTCACGAACTGCTTGACTCGACGAGTTTTCGCAAGGATCTCTATTTCCGGCTCCTATCACATCATGTCGATATTCCACCCCTGCGCCGCAGAATCTCCGATTTGCCACTGCTTGTTGAGCACTTCATCGGCCAATCATCCGTCACGCTTGGGAAGAATCGTCCGGCCTATCCCAAGGAACTGTTAGCGTATCTGTCGGCGTACCATTTTCCTGGAAATATCCGGGAATTGAAATCGATGATTCACGACGCAATCAGCAGGCATGGATCAGGCATCCTGCCGCTGGCAGCCTTCGTCGAACACATGGAACTGACACGCTCGGCATCGGCAGGTTCTGCACGCAAAACCGGAGCTGACTCATCCGGGCGACTGCCGACCTTGAAACAGGCCACGAACAGTCTCATTGAAGAAGCCTTGAAGAGCACCGGCGGCAACCAGGGCGCTGCGGCCAGACTGCTCGGTGTGTCGCGGCGTACGATCAATAAGTATTGTCAAGTTTTGAAGGGCGAAGAACCTAAGTAGCGATAACATTGCCTGAGAGTATGCGGACGATGATCGCTGAAGCGATGGAGATGCATGTGGACAAAGAAGAGGAAATGCTCGAGCGGTTGCAGGCGATCAAGAATCTGCCGACACTGCCGCTGGTAATCGATCGCCTTAACGCGGCGATTCGCGATCCAAACTCCGACGGGAAACGGATCGCCTCAATAATCGAGGACGATCCGGCGATTATGGCGCGTACATTGAAGGTTGTGAATTCCGCTTTCTATAGTGGCGCAGAGCCTATTACATCTTTGCAAGTTGCAATATCGCGTCTCGGCATTACGGCAATCAGAAACATAGCCATGTCAACGTCCGTGTTCTCCACATTTGGAATGGGCAGGTCAGCGGATGGATTGGATCGTGAAGAATTCTGGCGGCATTCCATATGCACTGGTATCGCGGCCGGAGTCATCGCCGACAGCGTTCCCGACAGACTGCGCAATCGCCATTCCAAGGATTTGCTGCACTTGGCCGGGTTATTGCACGACATTGGGAAGATATTCTACGATGAGTTCTTTCACGATGAATACAATGCTGCGCTTCGCATAGCCATGCTTGATGGGAAGCCGCTGTACGAGGTCGAAAAGACCGTGATGGGCATGGATCATGCGCAGGCTGGAATGTGGCTGGCCGTCAAGTGGAAGTTGGGTACTGATCTGCCGAATCTAATTTATTGGCACCACGCAGCAGATCGCATAGATATGGATAACGAAGCGGGGGAAGTTGTTGCCCTTGTGAATGTGGCAAACTATATCTGCAATGTGGAGAAGATCGGGGCTGGAGGAGATTCGCACCCGACGCATATCTCTGCCGTGTGGAAAAGGCTCGGTCTCTCGGTCGACGATATATCCGGAATCGCTGACAAGATCCACGAAGAATCTTCAAAATCAGAAATACTGATGTCGCTGATGTAAATTGCAGGTGAAGTGTGCAGTGGCGATTGTTTAACGACAGGTCAATCGTGCAATCGCCGGATACTGTCGGAGCCGTGTTTCTTCCGAATGGCGTCAACCGTCCGGCTTAGACGTTCCTGTCTTGTCCTGTCGCCACCGCTCGACTCGAAGAGCGTCATTTGCCGATCCGCCGGCTTGTGGACAAGATTCGTGACTCCGAAACCGACGAGCCGAACTGGCTTCACCAGCTTTACTTTGCTTAAGAGTTCCAAGGCTGCCAATTGAAGTCCAACGTCGTCGAAAATAGGTGACGACAAAGTCTTTTGCCTGGTAATTGTCTCGAAACCTTTCCATCTGATCTTGATTTGCGCAACGGCGGCATATTTTCCTGTCTCGCGCAATTGGATCCCAACGTCATCAACCAGCTCAAGCAAAGTCTTTCTCACGAGTTCTGGATCGCTGCAATCTTTCGGAAATGTGTTTTCGCGCGAAATACTTTTCTCTTCCGATTCGGTCTCCACAACTCGATTGTCTTCGCCATCCGCCAATTGCTTGAAGTGCCGGGCCGCCTCAAGCCCTACGAAAGACGCAAGATGCTCGAAGGTGGTTTTCTGAATGTCACCTATTGTGCGAAGCTTCGCCTTGTCCATGAGCGTTTTCGTCGTCTTCCCGACTCCCCAGAGGCGATCCACCGGCAGTGGGCCGAGGAAACGGCGGATGGTTTCACGGTCGGAAGGTACCACGGTAAGACCATCAGGCTTGTTAATGTCACTGGCAAGTTTAGCCAGGAACATGTTTGTGGCAACGCCGACCGACGCTGTCAGATCAAGTTCCTCCTGTATTGCACTCCTGATTCTCCGGGCAATTTCGATGCCGCTTCCAAAAAGCCGGATGGCACCGGTGACGTCCAGAAATGCCTCGTCAATGGAGAGAGGTTCAATTGTCGGCGTGAATCTTTCGAAGATTTTGAAGACTTGCCCCGACACCTTGTTGTAACGCTCCATCCGGGGCGGAATGAAGATGGCGTGCGGGCATCGCCTTCCAGCTTCGCGCGAGGGCATGGCCGAGTGAATCCCGAACTTGCGCGCTTCGTAAGACGCCGCTGCAACGACTCCGCGCTCATGCGGGCCTGCACCAACAACCACCGGTTTGCCTTTGAGCTGCGGATTGTCTCTCATCTCCACTGATGCATAAAACGCATCCATATCCACGTGAAGGATGACTCTCTGTCTTGCCGGCTTTTCAGTGGTCATTCCATTCTTCTACAGTATTTCCACATCCTCATCAATTCCGGCTTGCAATAAAAGATACGCCGCGGCGGGTTATAAGGTGTTTACCCCGACTTTTATATCGTCGCTGCCCGCCGCGGCGGTATCTGCGGCCTCAACAGATTGTATTTTGTAAGTTGGCAAATAACGGTAATAGACTTCCAGCATGAGCGTGCAGAGTGTTGTGTTGTAGACGAGGGATTTGCAGACGCTGTCCAGTCCCTCCCAGTGTCCAACATCCTTTCCATCAATGCCTCCGCTGTGCGCAATTTGCTGGTTTGCGACTAGCTGCGTCGAGAACTGCCCGTTCCATTGCTTCCACGCTTCTCCGCCAACATGGAACTTTGCCTGGGTGGTGTAGTACCATTCGTATATCGGAGCATCACTCCATGGCGCCGCCCAGTCGCAGGTCGTGTGCTGATTCATCCAGTCCATGCCCGCCCTCGCATCCGCATCCTTTTCACTCCCGAGTATCTGCAGGCATAACACGCCCACAGGTGTAAGGTATCCTTTGCTGCTGGTCTCCCTGCTCTCGTACGCGAAAATGCCATTCCTGAAATTCGACCTGAATCCTTCGACAGCTTTCTTCATTGCCTTGTCCAATCCGTCGTTATCGAGACTGGCCATCCTTGCGGCCTTCAGCGCTTGGGCGCACCAGCCTGAATATGATGTATCATTGCGGTCGCTTCCATCGCAGTTGTAGTTCCATCCGCCGCACGCGTGCTGTCCTTTGATGATCACATCCACGGACTTTCTCGCTGCATCCCGCACCATCGGCACCTGCGTCATTCCAAATGCCTCGCAAAGGGCGTACGCAGCGATCGGCTGCGCATAATCGTGCTTGTCGCGCTTCTTGAAATGCCCATCACCATTCTGGTTCGCAACGAGCCATTTTATTCCTGCCTCCACGCAGCTTCCGAATTCTTTTGAATTAGGCGTTTCACCATGAGCAAGGAATGTCAGTAAAGCCAGGCCGGTCAGGGCCGGTTCGGAAGATTCTTCGTATCCTGGCCCACCGCCAGACCGGGCATTCCACGAGCCATCAGCTTCCTGATACTTCTTGAGCCAGCGCAGCGACCTGAGCACAGCATCCTCGGTGGTATTTCCCGTTCCATCCGGTCTGTGTCTGTTGATTGTCAAGTCGGGTAATCCCAGGGAGTGTGCTATTCCATTGGCCGTGCGGTGAAAAGAGTCCCCGTTCATAAGCTTGAGATTGCACGTTCCCATTGGTGTCAACACTGGTATTGCACTTTGCAGATGTTCGTTTTCTTCAACGTTGGGTTCATCCGGCTCCGAAGCTGGATTCAGTGGTGGAGCAGTCTCTGCCAAAAAGCTTGTGTTCATTGCCGGATTTGAAAAGCCGGTCAACTCTTCACTGGGTTCAGACGAAGAGTTCCGCGGAGGCGGACTCGGTGTCGGTCCCGGGTCAATAATTAGCGAAGGTTTAGGGATGTATTCAACAGTTATGGCGCTGTCTGGAACCGGTGCAGTGGCATCTCTGGCGAACGAAAAAAGAAGTGATAGCAATACAATGAGCGCGCATGCTACCGCAGAAACCACGTACGGTCCGTACAAGCTCAGCAGCGCGTATCTGGCGTACTCATATTCTGGCGAACTTTTTGGCTGCTTCAATCCCCGTAATATTCTCTGCAATCTGACGCGTAGCGGCTCGTCCTGCAATATAACGGTAAGATTCGTGGGCAAGAGACACCTCCTCTGTTTAACGGGAAATATTCCGTCTTGCGTAGGAAGCTTTTGGCCGCCCCGGCCTCCTGCATCTCTAATACGTCTGTCACGGCTTTCTTTCTTAGATCGTATCTTCCGCGCTGGACACATTGGCGTTCAACTGGTACTCCTTCCACCCTTATGGCGTTACTGAGTCTCAAAAATGTGTGTTTGCATTACGGTGGGCATCCGTTGCTTGACGATGTGGAGTTCCACATCGAACAGGGCGACCGGATATGCCTGCTCGGAGTCAATGGAACTGGCAAGAGCTCAATGCTCAAGGTGCTGGCCGGTGAAATCAAGCCCGATTCAGGTCAGGTCATTCGCTCGTCCGGCACGCGCGTCACCAGTCTGCCGCAGCAGGTCCCGACCGATTGCGCTGGACGAGTCATTGATCTTGTTCTGCCGGAAACCGGCGAATACGATTGTTATTCCCATGAAGTTGACACCATTCTTACCCGGCTCCATTTAGATCCCGATGCCGAGTTTTCCACGCTGTCCGGCGGCACGAGGCGTCGCGTATTCCTTGCGAAAACCCTCCTCGGTTCCCCTGATCTTGTCATGCTTGACGAACCCACAAATCATCTGGATCTGGATTCAATAGCGCTGCTCGAGGCGTATCTGCTCCGGTACTGCCGCACATTCCTTTTTGTAACGCATGACCGTTCGTTCCTGCGGCGGCTGGCCTCGCGGATCGTCGAGCTCGATCGGGGCCATCTAAGCGATTGGCGCTGCGACTACGACACGTTTCTCGTCCAGAAAGAAGAGGTTCTCCACGCCGAAACGCGCGAATGGGAACGGCTGGATGAACGACTTGAAAAAGAAGAAGCCTGGCGTAGGCAGGGCGTAAAAGCGCGGACCGTCCGCAATCAGGGCCGCCTGCGCTCGCTTGAGGCGCTGCGACTCGAACGAAGCCGCCGCCGGGAGCGCGTCGGGTCAGTCCGGATGGCGATTCAGGAGGCAAACCGGACCGGCGACATAGTGCTCAAGGCAGAGCATGTGTCGTTCGGATTTGGAGCGGCACCACTGATTCACGATTTTTCGACCGTGCTGACGCGCTGCGACAGGGTAGGGATACTCGGTCCAAACGGATGCGGCAAAACCACGCTCATCCGGCTGCTCCTCGGCGCCGGGACAGCAACCAGTCTTCCGCCGCAGTCTGGCCGCGTAGTGCACGGCACCAATCTCAAGATCGCCTATTCGGACCAGCTGCGGGCCCAGCTTGATGACGAGAAATCGCTGGCGGACAACGTGGCCGAGGGACATGAGTACGTTGATATTAATGGCGGAAAGCGCCATATCGTCGGTTATCTTCAGGATTTCCTTTTCTCGCCTGAACGCGTGCGCCAGCCCGTGAAATCTCTTTCTGGCGGCGAACGCAACAGACTTCTTTTGGCGCGTCTTTTTGCGCAGCCTTCCAATGTCCTTGTGCTCGACGAGCCGACCAACGACCTGGATCTGGACACGCTTGAACTGCTTGAGAACCAGCTTGGAAGTTACAAAGGTACTGCGCTGGTCATCAGTCACGATCGCACGTTCCTGAACAACACCGTCACCAGCGTCTGGGCTTTCGAGAAGCATCCTCCTGAACCGCCATATCGCTGGCTCGGCAGCGACGACGGCTGGTATGTGAACGAATATGTCGGCGGCTACGACGATTGGGAAGAAGGCCGTCTGTTTCCGCCGTCGGCGGAAGAAGCTGCGACGGAGAAGACTCCATCGATCTCGAAACCCTCCGCTCCAGCTACAAGGAAGCTTACGCAGAAGGAAAAACGCGAAATGGATTCCCTCACTGCGCGGATCGAGGCAATGGAAGCCGAGCAGACCCAGTTGCACGTTCGTCTCGCCGATCCGGCTTTCTATCACAAGGACGGCAAGGAGATCGCTAATGCCGGCAAACGTGTTGATGAACTTGCCGCAGAGCTTGATCTAGCCTATAGCCGCTGGGATGAGCTCGAATCCCGCTCAAACGCCTCTTAGTTCCAGCTCTTCCCCCGCCATCAGCATGGGGTAAAACAATACTAGCGGCACAAAAGATTCCAGCGCAGGAATGTCTCCACGATAAACATCAAGTTGCATGACTCTTCGTCCAGACGGAAATCGTGTCCTTTTTCCTCGACGACGACCAGCCGGTGTTCTATTCCAAAGCGAGCCAATCGTTCTGTAAAGGTCTGTGCCTGCCCAATGTCCACAACGCCATCCTTGCTCCCATGGAACGCCAATACTGGCGGCGCACCGCGTTCGATGTGCGAGAGCGGGGATGCAGCCTTCTGTACCAATGGATCGTTCGCGTCGGATTCGTCAATCAGCCATTTACTGAATTGATTGTCCACATTGAAGATGCCGCGAGAGACGACCACACAATCGACGGCCGAGGATTCGCCAGTGAAAGGGCCTACCTGATTCCATGCCAGACGCTGCCCCGTCAAGGCTGTCATCATGGCGATGTGGCCGCCCGCCGAGCCGCCTGCCACGGCAATACGCATGGGGTTGACCCCGAAGTCTGCGGCATTGTGTCGCACGTAACGGATTGCGGACTTGCAATCGTAAATGCATTGGGGCCACGCCGACCTGACCAGCCGGCTCTTGAATGGCGGTCCGCTCCAGGCCCCGAGCGCATAATCAATCGAGAATACGGCGAAACCAGACCTGGCAAGAGCTTCTGCAAAATCAACCTCCCGTTCGCCCTTGCGAGATCCATCCGTCCATTCGCCTCCGTGCACCAGCACGACTGCCGGGGCAGACTTCTCACCTGACTGCGATGGCAGATAGGCGTCCATTCTTTCGCTACGTTTTTCGCCAAGGTACGGAATATCTGTCCGCACCGAGAATTCAGCCCGCATTTGTTTCATGGTGGTTCGCTCCAGTTGTCAACCCCGAGAACTCATCGGTATCAGCCTACTTAATCTGCGTCAGTGTGATTCTGGCATCTGCCGCAACCGAACATTCCTCCTTGGGATGCGCCATGAACGGATTGATATCGAGTTCGGCTATTTCCGGGAAGTCGCCGACCAGATTACCAAGCAGTTGTATGCTGCGGACGATCGCTGGAATGCAGACACCAGGCTTGCCTCGCACACCCGCAAGCAATGGATACGTCCTGATGTTTCTGACCATTTCCACGGCTTCCTGCTCCGTCACTGGTGCTATGCGGAACGTGACGTCTTTCAGAACTTCCACAAAGATTCCGCCGAGCCCGAACATGAGCAGGGGGCCGAACTGTGGATCGCGCTTCATTCCAAGAATGACTTCCTGCCCTCCAGATTCGCACATGCGTTCGATGTACACTCCCCGTATGCGGGCTTGTGGCACCGCATGGGAAACACGCTCGACCATGCTCTTGTACGCCTTCTTCACTTCGCTGGCGCTACGCAGGTTCAGGGCGACGCCGCCTGCATCGGATTTGTGGATGACTTCAGGAGAGACAATCTTCATGGCCAGTGGGAATCCAAGAGACTCCGCCTCTTTCGCAGCCTGCGCGGCGGATTCGGCCATGCATCCGGACGGGGTGGGGATGCCATACGCGTGTAGAATCCGCTTCGCGTCTGCTTCCGACACTTGCAGTTCACCGCGTCTGCGGTAATCCGCGATGATGCCTTTTACAGTGTCCCGATCCGCTGCGATTGGAATTATCTTGCGCGGTTCCCTCTCGCGCCACTCAGCGTAGTCACGCATGGCCTTGAGTACGCAGACGGCTTTCTCCGGCGAACGATAGTCGGGAAGATGTGCCTTGACCATGTACGCACGGGCCGGATTCACGTCTTCTCCTCCAAGGAAACAGGCCAGGACCGGCTTTGTGCCATTCAATCTCTGGCATAGCTCTTTGGCAGTTTCCAATGACTCAGTCACCGCTTGCGGCGTAAGAAGGACAATGATCGCATCTACGCCGGGATCGGCGAGTACGGCCTCCATGGCGAGCGCATATCTCTGGGCGGGCGCATCGCCGAGCACGTCCACGGGGTTGCGTACACTGGCGGCGGCCGGGAGGAACGCTCTCAGCTTCTGGGTTGTCTCCGGCAATAGCTTGGCCATGACCATGCCGGCCATTTCCACTGCATCAGTGGCCATAATGCCAACGCCGCCAGCGTTTGTCACCACGGCGACCCGTCGCCCTTTCGGCAACGGTTGGAACGCGAAACCACCAGCGACCTCGAACATTTGCTCGTAGGTTCTGACGCGGATGATACCGCTGCGGTTGAAAGCAGCTTCGTAAGCGGCATCCGCACCGGCAAGGCTGCCGGTGTGAGACGAGGCAGCCTGCGAGCCGGACGCTGTGATTCCGGACTTGAATACGACAATCGGTTTGTGGCGTGAGGCTGCTTCGGCAGCCTGCATGAAGCCTGCGCCGTCATCTATGCCCTCCAGATACGCCACGATTACATTTGTGGCTGGATCGTCTGCAAGGAATGTCAGAAGATCATTCTCTCCGACATCACTTTTGTTGCCGATACTGACCATTTTCGAGAGCCCGAATCCTCGTTCCACCGCACGGTCGAGGACGGCTGAACAAAGCGCACCGGATTGGGAGATGAATGCCATGCTGCCTTTGGGTGGCCACTTATTTCCGAACGATGCGTCCATGGGGTGCTGCGTGTTCAGGAGTCCCAGGCAATTGGGGCCGAGAATACGGACGCCTGCTTCGCGACACATCGCGCGAAGCTCTTTCTCCATTAGCGCTCCTTCTGCATCCTGTTCCTTGAAACCCGCCGTGATCACTGTGAGTGCCCGTACGCCGGCCTTGAGCGAATCCTTGGTGGCCTCTCGCACAGCGGCGCGCGGCACAACAATCACGCTGTGGTCAACAGCCTTGCCGTAAGCCTCCAAACTCGGGTATGCCCGCAGGCCAAGAATCTCCGACGACGACGGGTTTACTGGAATAATCTCGCCCGGATACTGACTGGTGAGCAGGTTTCGGAGAATTCGGTGTCCTACCTTGCGAGGATCTCGCGATGCTCCAATCACGGCGATGGATTTTGGCTCAAGAAGAGCGGTTAGATTTCCGTTCCCATTAGTTTTATTTGCGATCATAACGATGTTCCTCTCTGATAAGTTGTCTGCTGTAAGGTGAATCGACTTAAACATCTTTCGCAATTATCGTGCCATCACTCGACCGTTAGACGGCAGTGGACATCACGGCAAAAAGACCGAGATGTGCAATTAGTCTGGGATCAAGGACTTGGGCAGACCAAGGTCATCGCTCCTCATCGCGAATTTCACTGATGGGGCTACCGATTACGCTCAATGTCAGCGTTTGACAGTCAGTCGAATGTATTGCATATTGAAATGCCAGTGTTTTCATTATGAAAGGTTTCCGCTTTGAAAGCTGACGATATTCAAATTGAGGAGTTGGTCCGCTTTAGCGATGGCGCTCTGGATTTACAAGGTCGCCGGCTGATCCTGCATCCTTTACATGCGTTCGCTCATTTCCGACGCGAATTGACGGAGTCTGCAGGGCCGCATGAGGCCAGACGGATTCTGACCCGTTTCGGCTACTACTGGGGACATGCCGATGCCGCAGCCATGAAGCGTATCTTTAAGTGGGAAACGACCGAGGAATGGCTTCGGGCGGGGATTCGGATGCCTGCGTTGGAGGGAATGGCCCGCGTTGGACTGAAGACGTTATCGCTCGATGAAGGCGCCGGCACATTGGAAATGGAGCTTCTCTGGTATGCATCCGCGGAAGCGGAGGAACACTTGATCGAGTTTGGCCCATCCAAGGAGCCGGTCTGCTGGACGCTGGCTGGGTATGCCAGCGGATATGCAACATTCTGCCTGGGCAAGGATGTCTTCTTCATCGAGCAAGAATGCCGGGCCACTGGCAAGCGACACTGTGCGGCTATCGGAAAGACGAAGGATGCATGGGGAGATGCCGTTCGTCCGCATCTGGCATATTTCGGGGCGGATGACATTCACGGGAAAGTTCTCCATCTTTCCATGGAATTGCGGGAGCAGGCAAATAGACGCGAACGGCAGTCGCCGCGTGTCGCAAAGCAAACAGATGGAGTCGCCGCAGACTTGCCGGTTGAGCTTGCCGGCGCATCGTTTCGCCGCGTGATGGAGATTGCCGCGCGGGTGGCCTTGTACGACTCGTCGGTCCTCATCACCGGAGAAAGCGGCGTAGGCAAGGAAGTCGTAGCCAGGGAAATTCATCGGCTCTCACCGAGGAGCACGAAGGCGTTCGTCGGTGTGAATTGCAGTGCCCTGCCGGAGTCCCTGCTGGAAAGCGAATTGTTCGGTCATAGCCGTGGCGCATTCACTGGCGCCGGACGGGACAGGATCGGACTCTTTGAGCAGTCCCAAGGCGGAACCATATTTCTTGACGAAATAGGCGACATTTCTGCGGGCATGCAACTGCGTTTGTTGCGCGTGCTGCAGGAGCGGGAAATTACGCGCGTTGGGGAGAGCAAGTCGCGCGTCATGGACATACGTGTGATTGCCGCCACGAACCGCAACCTGGCTGAGGCCATTGAAGCAGGCCGTTTTCGACGCGACCTGTACTATCGCCTCGGCGTTATTGAGATTGACGTCCCGCCACTGCGCGAACGTCCTGAGGATATTCTTCCTTTGGCCCGTCATTTTGTGCGTCGTTTGGCGGCGAAGCTTAAGATACCGGGACTGAAGCTGGAGGCAGCCTGCATAGATCCGCTGCTGTACTACCGGTGGCCGGGAAACGCCAGAGAACTTGGAAATGCGATTGAGAGGGCAGCCGTGCTCTCGCCAGATGGGATCATCCGCCCCGAATACCTTCCCGCTGTGGTGACCAAACCAGCACGGGGAAGCACCCCGGTGCAACGCAGTCTCATGGCCGTGGAATCCGAACATATTCACAATGTGCTTGCGTGTGTTGGCGGCAACCGTGCGCGCGCCGCCGCCATTCTAGGGATAAGTCAGACCACGCTGTGGCGTCGGCTGAAAATAACCGGGTAAAGTAAGCGCAACATGAGTGAAAGCCAGTTAACAAAGGAGGCACTTGGAATGTCTGAAATTCTGTTCTCTCAATGGCAGTTGGGAAAAATCGGTCTCAAGAACCGCGTTGTCATGGCTCCAATGACGCGCAGTCGTTCTCCTGGCAACGTGCCCGGCAGCCTCGTGGCGACTTACTATACCCAGCGAGTGGAAGCCGGACTGATTGTGACGGAGGGCACATCGCCATCGCCGAACGGACTTGGGTACGCGCGGATTCCAGGTCTTTTTACGGAGCAGCAGGCCGCAGGCTGGAAGCAAGTGACAAGAGATGTGCATGAAGCCGGTGGTCGCATTTTCGTGCAGCTCATGCACACCGGACGCGTATCGCATCCGCTCAACATGCCCGCTGGATCGCGTGTTCTCTCGCCTTCACCCATTGCCGTCTCCGGCACCATGTGGACCGACGCAGAGGGCGAGCAATCCTATCCGGTTCCCGTGAAAATGACCGAATCCGATATCCGTGACGCAATCGCAGAGTATGGCCGCTCGGCTGAACTCGCCGTCGAGGCCGGCTTTGATGGAGTGGAACTTCACGGCGCCAACGGGTATTTGATTGACCAGTTTCTGAACACTGCATCGAATCTCCGGACCGATGCGTGGGGCGGCAACGTGGCGAACCGGATTCGTTTTTCCGTTGAGGTTGCCCGGCGCGCAATCGCCGGAATTGGCGCTGACCGGGTTGGCATTCGTCTTTCGCCATACGGCGCGTTCAACGATATGACAGCCGATCCAACCATGGAAGATACGTTCGAGAGCCTTGCGACTGAACTGTCGCGAATAGGGCTTGTCTACATTCATCTGGTGGATCACAGCTCCATGGGTGCGCCGGAGGTCAAGCCAAGTATTAAACGGAAAATCCGCAACGCGTTCAGAGGCACGCTCATTCTCGCTGGAGGATATGACCGTGATCGGGCTGAGTCTGACCTCGATGCGAAGAAGTCCGATCTGATAGCCTTTGGCCGACCCTTCATCTCTAACCGAAATCTGGTCACAAAGCTCAAGAACCGAACCCCTCTGACGATTCCTGACGAAGCCACATTCTACACACCAGGCGAAAAGGGCTACACGGATTACTGAGCGCCAGATCCTGGTATCGAAGCTATGGTTGCCCATTAACCATGCTGCTTCTATAAAGAACAAAGTCCTATTTTGTGTTCCGAAATAGGGCGAAAGTGGAATATACGTTTCGACGATTATAAAACGCATAACAATATGACATCAAGTGCCTTATGCGTAGTAGCCATCAATCGGCATGGATCTTGCGATATGTCTCAATATGAAGAAGGTGCTACGCACATCTGAGTTCATGACAGAGGGGATGTCCGGTCTGCGCATTGCGGCAGCGTATTTTCTGTGTCGCGGATGCGCTGTCGGCTTGCTCGTGGCGTTTCTTTTTCCGTGCAAAGTTCAAGCCTCGAATATCTATGTGCCGGGCGGTTTCGGAACCGTGCAGGCAGCCATCAATGCAGCGGCGCCGGGCGATGTGATTCACCTCAGCGCCGGGCTGTACCACGAAACGCTGACCATCAACAAGAATGTGACCATTGCTGGCACTGCTACAAGCAACTGCGTGATCTACAGTTGCACTAATGTTCCCATAATTTCGATCAACGGACCCGCATCGGTAACACTGGAGAATTTTGAAGTTGAGGGCGGCAATTATATAAACCAGGCGATACAGTTCACCGATGTCTCGAGTCTCGGCATTGTATCCAGCAACGCCAATCTCGTCTTGAACTCGATTGTGATGAATCAATTCTACAACTTCTACGTCACCTTCGTGAACGGCCATCTTGCCGTCACAAACCTTGCGTTATGCACGCGGGACATTGATATGCAATGCGATGTCGGCTTGCAGTTGGAAGGCTGCACCGGAACGATCACGTGCCTGACGCAGGATACTCCGCATTTCGATCATACGATCAACATAAACAACCCGCCGGCCCATCACTCGGACATCACTGTGGCCAGCAGCCGTATACGCGCATCCGATCTGGATTGGGGCAATTGTCTCCGCACTTATTTCGATTCGAAAGTCACGATCACAAATTGTTACATGTATCGGGGAACAAATGGGGCTCCGGTCTCAAATCATTTCTATCACAACGCTGTTGGCATAAACGGATACAGCAACATTGTCACAATCATCAACAACACGATCTCCAATCTTCCATGGGGAATATATTGTTATGGTTCATTCGGTGGCAACCGCGTGCTTATACAGGACAACGCCATCCGCGAATGTCTTTTTGATGGGATAGTCATCGAAGACATGACTTACGACGGAGTTGACATTGGCGGTGGAGCTTTTGGCAGCAAGGGCGGGAACGTCTTTTCGCGTACCGATCCGCCGGACGGCTACTACGATGTTCTGCTCACCAACGCTACAAGTCCCTACGTCTACGCGCTGAACAACACATGGACCGGCGGGACCGGCACAAACAGGGACACATACATATTGGACAAAGTGGACGATCCGCGCTGGGGACGTGTTGTCACATCGGCGCTGCAGCTGGTGGTGACGAATGCATACGGAAGCGCGTCGCCTGCCGTGGGAACCAATGAATTAGCCAGCGGATATGAAGTGACGGCAAGCGTCGCCAATTCACCGGTGACAAGCGGCACGACACAGCATGTCTGCACCGGCTGGATAGGAACGGGCAGTGTTCCCGCAAACGGCACCACCACCAACACCGGCGCTTTCGCAATGACGGTCAACTCCTCCATAAAATGGCAGTGGGGCACTAATTACTGGCTCAATCCGCTGGCAGGCACCGGCGGGTGCGTCAACTGCCCGGCGGGCTGGCAGGCGTCAGGTTCAAGCGTGTCGCTCGTGGCGACTCCGTCGAACCACTACCATTTCGTTTCGTGGACCGGCAACACCAACGGTTGCGCCGTGACCGGCGCAACGATCGTGGCGGCGATCAGTCAGGCGCGCACGCTTACTGCTAATTTTGCGATTGATCGTGACGCGCTGGTTGTAAGCAGCGCCCACGGGCTGGCAAACCCGCCGGTTGGCACAAATGGCTACAACTATGGTACGTCTTTGAAAGCCGCAATAACCAACTCACCCGTGACGAGTGGCGCAACACAGTATGTCTGCGCCGGATGGATCGGAACGGGCAGTGTCCCAGCGGCAGGCACCACCACAAATACCGGAGCCTTCACTCTAACCGGAAATTCCACGGTCACATGGATCTGGCATACAAACTACTGGCTGAAGCCGCAAACCAGCGCGGGCGGCACTGTGAGCGCCACTGCACGCTGGTGTTCGCTCGGCAGCAATGTGTGCATCACGGCGACACCATCGAACCATTACCATTTCGTTTCATGGAGCGGCGACACAGGTGGATGCGAGGTGGTCGGTAGCACGATCACCGCTACGATGAATCGGACACGTACGATCACTGCGAACTTTGCAATCGATCGCTTCGCATTGGTGGTAAGCAGCGCCCACGGGCTGGCGAGTCCGCCGGTCGGGACGAATGGTTATAACTATGGCTCGACTTTGAAGGCAGCGGTCACCAACTCGCCCGTCACCAGCGGCACCACGCAGTATGTCTGCGCCAGCTGGATCGGAACCGGCAATGTGCCGTCAGCCGGCACCACCACAAATACCGGAACTTTTGCGATGAGCAGCAACTCAACGATCACATGGATCTGGCACACAAACTACTGGTTGAAACCGCAAACCACCGCAGGCGGACGGGTGAACGTCGCCGCAGCATGGCACTCGTTTGGGGCCAGCGTGAAGATCGTTGCAACAGCCTCGAACGGTTACATCTTTTCGTCATGGAGCGGTGATATCGGAAACTGCACTGTGGTTAGCAACTCGATAACATTTCTCATGACAGGGCCGCGGACGATCACGGCAAGATTCACAGCCTCGACGAACGGAGCGCCATCCGGCGAGAACGCAATGGTCAGGACAAGAACAGCTGCCACCAAAACTTCGTCAACGGAGGTCGTGCCCAGCCAGATTCATATTGATCCTGCGCATCCCGGTGCAGTGGTCATCTCATGGTCTGGTGAGGCTGACTGCGTTTATTCGATAAAGAAGTCCACCAACCTTGCGCTTGGTCCTGACGGCTTTGCGGTGCTGCCGGGGGCCGACAACATTTCCGGATCCGCGTCGCAGAACACTTGGACAGATCCGATGGAGAGTTCAGGGCCGGTTTTCTACAAAGTCGAACGGCATGCCGCAAGTGATGCTGCTGCGAATCCGGATTAGAGACGCTCCAACGCTTTCAAACCGGATTATCTCCTCGTTGTTTCGTAGAACGTTGAGCATTGAACTTCTTCCAATTACTCAGACTGAGTTCATCGCGCGCTGACAGTTCATGCTCCCAAATCCTCAGAACTTGCCATGCAATTGCAACTGGCGGGTGATAAGCCTAGTTCTGAAAGGGCTTACGTTTTATGTATTGACTTACTATATAGCAAATGTTGGACTATTGATCATAAAGACTACTCAACAACCTCAAAGTGTCATCTTCTCCGTCAAAGGGCAGATCGTCATCCCTCGTCAACTGCGCAAAGAGTTCGGTATTGAAGCAGGCACTCGGGCCGTGTTGACTGCCACGGATGATGGCATTCTGCTCAAACCGGTCACGCGGCGTGCAATTGCAGGACTGCATGGGATTCTGAAGCGCAAGCGCGGCGACAAACCATTCGCCGAGTGGTGGGCTGACTACAAGAGGGAAGAACGATCACTGGAGGATTCAAAGTATGCCCGGCTCAGTTCTCGATAGCCACGCGTTGCTCGCCTTCTTGCGCGGAGAACCGGGCGGGGAAACTACTCGCCGATTGCTTGAAAAGTCAGCCGAGCAGGATGCCCCCCTTCACATGACAGAAGTGAACTACGCCGAGGTTCAGTATATCGTACGCCGCAAGGATGGAGATGCGCTATGGCAACATATTGCACGGGAATTGCCGGCCATCCCGATCACATTCCATCCCGTCACTCGTGAATTAGCCGATGTGGCGGCCGATTTCAAAGCCCGATTTTCCATCAGCCTGGCCGATGCATTCGCCGCCGCCCTGGCAAAAACCAGAAATACCGACCTCGTTACGGGCGACCCCGAGTTCGAGATGCTCAAAGGCGAAATCAATATTCACTGGCTCGACAAGACATCCCCCAATCTCCCGCCTGTGGTGCGCGAGTCCGACGTGACATACAGGATCCGTCGAAAACGAAAGACAGGGAAGCGAACTTGACCGGCAAACCTCTCGACAGCTTCGGACGCAGCATCTTGCCATAACGGCTTACCGGAGAGTCAGCTACGATTCCAAGCAACATTTTGCACATATCAGCAAAATTATTGATCTTGGTTCCGGCGCAGAACGTGGAATGGAATACATTCCACTCTTCCTGACAGGACATGTCTTTGACAAGATGCATCGCAGTTAGTACTATTATAGCGAAATACTAGTGGAGGTATCTTATGGCTGCTCTTCTGATAAAGGATTTGCCTGCGGATGTGCATGAGTGGTTGAAGCGCGAAGCGGCACAGAATCGCCGCTCCATGACCCAGCAAGTAATTGTCCTCTTTGAAGAGCGCATGCGGAAGTTCCGACCTGTGCATTTTCCTCCGCCCTTCAAAACGCGGACACCCTTGACATTTGACTTCATAGACAAGGCCAGGAAAGAAGGACGCCCGTGATTGTCGCGGACTCGAATATTCTGGCGGCCAGGATGCTGACGAGCACACATGCCAGCCTTGCCGAACAGGTCGAGCAGATTGACTCTGTCTGGATCGTGCCGCCGCTGTGGCGTTACGAATTTCAGAACATTCTGGCGAAAGCAATGTGGGCACGCCAAATCATGCCCGGCGATGCGGTCGAGGTCTGGCGAAACGTTTTTACGCGGATGTCTGACAACGAGCATGAACCTTCCGCCGAAAGAGTGATCGAACTCGCCTCACGCCACCGGATCACCGGTTACGATGCCAACTTCATCGCGCTTGCAATGGAACTGGGCGTTCTTTGCGTTACCGAAGATTGTGAACTGCACGTCAAGTTTCCAAATACAGCTCTTTGCATGAAGGATTTCATCAAGCTGAAGAGTGGCGAGAGTCAGGTATGCGAGTCGCGTGCCGAGTATCACGTACGGCCACGGAAGAAGAAGTCGGGAAACTGACAAACCTGAACCTTGGATGTTTGTTTTCTCCGCGCTCTTCGAGACGAAGCCATCGGAGATAGGTTCACATTCGGAGCATCATTTCCGTTTGGGCAACATGCCTGACAGATTCTGCTCATTGCGCGGCCAATGAATGCTCCCACCGTCCACGCGCAACCTGCGCGTGACAAGCCAAGCCGATCTCTCGCGTTGCTCGCAGCCAG